>JAEEVK010000158.1 GCA_016287095.1 Lachnospiraceae bacterium | reverse complement strand
AGCTACAAAAGCTGAAGATATAATCGTCTCTCCAGAGTCATCTGACAACGGATTACTGCAGGTACACAAAAAACCGACCTTCCCCCGGGTATGCTCATCATACTTCAACATCCCATACTTTTCATAAACCCGGTCTTTTCCCGTATCATCCTCCCATACTCCTTTGTATATATAATACCCTTCATCCAAAAACACGGTAAACGAAGGAAAATCATCCCTGACATCATCTCTCTCCGAGACATTATCAATAATCCCCATAGATGCATACAGTGAATAAAAGAAGGCATCAATTGCACGCTTTCCGGTTTCATCAGAGAAATTCACTCCTGCGGCTCTAAGCTCCCATGCGGCTGCTTCCGTTGCTTTTTCAACTGACTTTTTATAAGTTAAGTAAGTCTCTTCATCATTTGCACATTCTTTAAGCTCTGATTCTTTAACAATAACAATCAACAGAGCAAAAATCACAAAAATGATGGTAAAATGATATATCTTCATGTAATGACCCGTACTTTCGACATAAACACACCTTTTTTATCCGAAATGCTTAAAGATAAAACATCATTTTTATGCAGTTCAAAAAAACCGGTTCCTTCAATTTCAGCTTCTATGACAGACATATCTATCAGACTTTCAAAGCTTACAACCCCGTTATTCTCTCCTGTTATCTCCACATCCGATATACCGCGCTTTACCGATATATATATTTCGTAATAACCAAATAAGTCTGACATATTTGATCTTAAGCTGCTCATCTCTTTCAGTTCAATACCTCCCAGGTCCTGGACTTTACTGAAAAAATCCTCCACTATCCCATTTACCGCATAATCCCCGACGGCCTCTGCCTGATCAAACGCCCAATTTACCGGGAAAATAAACAGAACTGCCAACAGTACCAAAAAATCAAATATTTTTCCTAACGAATCCATTTTTCTCCTGCTCTGAGTATCTTTTTAAGTGAAATTCCAATTCTTTCGCAAGCGAGCTTTTACTTCCTTTTTTCACATAAAAGGATTTGAGGTCATTTTTTATCTGTTCTGTCAAAGCACAAGGTACATTCTTATAATCCCTATTTTCTCCTATATAACGATCAATAAGCATTATTTCATTATATAACCTGCCCGAGTTAAACAAAATAACCTCTTTTAAAGTCCTGCCGTCAGAGGTTTCACTGCCAAAGACATTCATAAATACAAGCGACAGATTTGCAATGCCTGAAACAGTAAACAGCAGCCTTATAATAAAGTTCTCTGCAGATATGAATATAACCGTTCCAAGCACAGCAATCAGCATATTCGCTGCAAGTCCCCCCACAATCAAAGGGATCGGGCACTTATCTATATCCTCATGATACATCATGCACTGACCCAAGGGTACTTTTTTTCTGTATGTAAAACACCAATGCTTATGTGTTTTTATAAAATAAAAACCAAAAAACTCAATATAATAAAAATGATACCCTGCAATAAGCCCTCCTATGAGGTGCCCTAACTCATGAATTACAATACCCGATAGGAACAATTCATAATCTCCGTTCTTTCCCCAAAGGCTTCGTAAGTGTAATCATCCAGGTCTCCTACAAGCATGATAAAAAAGGATACGGCTATGCAAAACAATATAACCGCCAATGAAATCTCTATGGCATCAAGAATACTATCCATGTATAAAGCCTCCGGTAACAATAATTTCAGGTCCTGTATACGTCTCCCATAATATGTTGGCCAGCTTTTCACCCAAGCCATATGATTTCGGTATGGTAAATACCGATATCATGCGTTTTTTTAAGTCTATCGCTCCGGCCCCTTTTTCCAGTTCATCCAGAATTTCTTCGGAATACATGACCTCAACCGTATTCCTGTTTCTGCCGTAAATAACGGTTCCTATTTCTATCTCAATATCGCAGAGCATGCCTGTTCTTGATATATCAGCATTTAATTCAGAGACATCCTCAAGCTCTATCATGCCTTTAATTTCTATATGTGACATGAATTTTTCAAGAGCATACCTGACACTGTTTTCACTCCTTATAGCCTCATGGTTCCCCATGTGCTTCACTGACAGCAGCACTGTCACCAGTATTGCCAAAAGGCATGCTGTTACTCTTCCAAGCATCACTTCTCCAGAGAAAACTTTAGTGCTGTGTAAACTCTATGTTTACTACCAGGCCGTTGCTGTTTTTATATACCTTTCCCCTGTAAGATGCATTTTCATTAATATGCGCCTTATTGGTAATGGTACTTTCCTGAGTTGAACCCGCATAACTGTTTCCGGACGGAGTTATAGTCTTGTTTTCCAAGGTTGTTACCGCAGTTTTATTCCCGGCATTACTGTAGTTGGTACCGACAGTATCTTCTTTTGTTATAACAGTTACCGAAACATAGTCCGTCTGGCACATTTCATTTATAACTGAAATAACCTTAGATCCTGATACATCAAGTCCGTCATACATAGTGGCACTTATCTCCGAATAGTCACTCATAAGCTGTGTATACTGAGTAGTCCCTCCGTTTATTGTACTCTTTGAAGAATTCGCCATATATAGTGCCAGAGCCGACAGAATTACGGCTATTATTACTGTCACTGCGAGCACTAAACCCTTAACACCTATTTCCACTTTGTTTCTGTAATACATCTCAATCACCCTTTCTTGTAAATATAATATCAGTCAGTATTCCGTTTTTGTTTTTTACCACTTTACACTTCCACCTGGTAGACGGCTTTATATATTCACTGCTCTCATAATCTCTCAGCTTCGCAAGTGAAGACTCTTCATAATATGTTATGGAATCCGAGCCGTTTTTTAATGTTATATTGAGTCCTTTGCCAAGTTCCTTTTTGCATACATTAAGCACATCCGAGCCGCTCACCTCCATCCCGTCCATATCAAGGATTTCACCGTTCTTTAAATTCTCTGTCCTTTCACTTATCATATTCGAAGAAATATTCACCATCTCCTGAGCCGAGTTAAACTGGTTTATCATTACAGATATCAGTACTACTGTTAAAACCACGCCTGCCGCAAGCAGTAATGCTCTGGGCGCTATCTCGATACAGTTTCTCGTCATTATTCTTTTTCCCTTTACATATTCGTCATTCATACAGCGATCACCCCATCATGCTGATACCGGCCTGATATTCATTAAATATCTGCATGGACCTTATCATAAATGGACAGAGCAGATACCCGAATAATATCGCCCCTCCCGGCAGTACTGATATCATGGCTCCCAGCAGGCCTTCATTATCCAGATTTATTTTTCTTTCAAGCTTTCTGTTTTCGGTGAAATTCTCAATCTCTGCAGTGATTTCCTCAAATGCATCTTCAAGTCCCAGTTCGTCAGCCATCAGGAAACAGTCGACAACTCTTCTGAACGGTCTGTATTTTTCTGCTTCATACAGCGTTCTTAACGCTTTTTCATCCGATATGTTATATTCATTAATGCACTGCCTTATGGCAGGTTTAAAAACTTCCGAAAACAGCTCCATCTCTTCAAGCAGCGAAACAACCGTAATACCCGGAATACTTTTCAGCATATGTATTATGCTCTGAAACTGCATGACCTCATCCTGCATCCTGCTCTCAATAAGAGCCTTCCTAAACGAAAGTGCCGCACCCGGAATGGAAAATCCTATAAAAGCAAAGATAAAACAAATGATAATATCGGAGATTCCGAACGTTTCCTTTCTGTATTTATCAATCCTTGTTACTATCTCCTCTGCTGCCTTTAATGCGACAGATTCGGTACGGATATCCCTGTCAGACAGCAGCAGCTCCTTTATACCGTCAATACTATAGCTACCGGTCTCGCAATAAAATGCCGTAATCTCAGGTACCAATCTCTTAATTGCGGTCATCTGTCTGGTATCCGTGACCGGAATGCTCTCCTCCAGTGTGGAAATATCACTTTTATATATTTTACGTGACTCCGCATGCCCGATACAGAGCGTTACCATGGTCACACAAAAGAAAAACATAAAAAATACCGCTTTGTGTACCCAAAAGCTCTTTACCGTGTATCGCTCACATAACCTTTTTATGCGTTCTTCATATTTATGTGATTTTCCCGGAAAAAGCCCCGTAAAAAATCCTGCTATCCTTTCTCCTAAATGTACTTTAGTGATTTTCTCCGTATATCTTAACCGGTTTTTCTCCATGTAGCTTCCCAGCTTAAGTCTCAATATAGCCCTGTAACATATCAGAGATACGATTATCAATAACAGCTTTATACCTGCCCCAACGTATCCGTAATAAAACTGATTAAGACTTGGTATAGTAGATACACCCCACATAGCTATATACGGGACGGCTACCGCGGGTAATGTTGCTGTCAGAACCAGTCCCGAGAATCTGTGCAGGCGCTCAGATAATAATCTCAGATCCTCACCGGCATCCATCTTTATCCTCATACATGACTCAAGAAATACCGAGTTTCCGTTTTCGCTCTCATCCCCGTTTTCTTCCACAAGTCTTGCCAGTGTTATAAACAGTTTAAGATATTTATGATAACCGGAATTAACATACCGGTTTACAGCCTGATAAGGATCAGGCGCCGAAAGTACCTTCAGCATTTCCTTTATATGACCTTTGATTATCGGTTCGGCATCATTTTCCGCATCCGCCAGAGCATTTCTTACAGATCCGCTTTTATAATAATTATGCCTTAGCAGATTCAGGAAATTTTCAAATGCTTTTAAGAACTTTATTTCAGTCTTTATACGGGATGAATACAGTATCTCAGAAGAGAATATATATATCAGATATGCAGAAACCACACAGGAAAACAGGGACGGATTTGTACCGAAAATAAGGAGTACTACCAGTGCTGCCATCCCGTATATTTTCAAGAGACATTTTACTGCAAGGCCGGAACACTCTGCAGAGTCCCATGGATAATACAGTCTGTACGGTCTGGTAAGCCGGTTTAAAAATGGGATGATTATCTTAATATGCTCCAGGAAATCATACAGAGTAATGCTTATTTCCCTATAGGTTACTTTTTTCTTAACGAACAGACCTTCATCCTTGATTTCCTTTTTCAAGCAGCTCCTCCTCCCCCAAACAATTGTCCGGCTATCTCATCTGCCTTTTCATTGCCCAATACGGATCTTATCAGGGACCATGAATGCTCTGAAATATCATTGCATTTTATATACACTTCTTCTTTTTTATCAAACTCTACAATATTATTTAATTTATAGAGCTTTCTGTCCGTACTCCTTGCATAGTATTCCCTTGTGGCTTCATTGATGTCATGCGGATATTCACTTTCCCTGTATGGGATTATCTCCGTTATCCTTTCTTTATAGAATCTGCCCTCAACTTCATTTAC
>JAEEVK010000157.1 GCA_016287095.1 Lachnospiraceae bacterium | reverse complement strand
GCAATTAGTGGTTCATCTATTTTCTTTGATGATTATACACCTGCAGAGTACAAGAGTGATCTTGAAGCAGCTATTAAGGATGGAGAGAACCTTGAAGGTTATAGAATTTGCTTCTATAACGTATACAAGGATGGTAAGCTTGTTAAGTTTGATGATATGAAGAACAACTACAAGAACTATGCTTCTAACCTCTTCTTAACATTTGGTGACAATGCTTACTTCCTCGACAATACATTCTACGGAATCACTACAAAGACTGCAGCTCGTGGCGCTAATTATGGCCAGGTTGTAACATCAGGTTCTGCTATTACTAAGCTTGATACTGGTTCATATAGAGTAGCAGCATTTGAGGTTTCTGTTGATTCTAAGAAGACTGTTAAGGTTACAGCTCTTGGTAATGCTACATTTACTGTAACTGATAGCCAGGCTGGTCTTGAAGTCATCAAGAATGATAATGCTGAGAAGCTTACTACTATTGATGATGACAGCGTAGCAAGTGCATTCACAGTTAAGTTCAAGGGTGATGTTGTTAACAATATCGCAGGCAGCACATTGTTCTTCGATTACACAGTAGACGCTAACGGCAACGCATATGTAAAGAGCGTAACCGCTAAGATCGCTACCGGTAAGGGTGTATTAACTCTTACATCTAACATCAATACTCTTGTAAGAATCGCTAAATAATCTGTGATACGGATTTTAAACAAGACTCGCGCAAGCGGGTCTTGTTTTTTTGCTTGACATTATATGTGTTAAAAGGTACAATATACACGTATTTTGTAATGGAGATGAAACAATAATGAGTAACAAAAAAACAAAAAAAGGTTTATATATTATACCTATAGCGTTGATACTTGGAATATTGCCATTGATAGCCCATTTAAAGCATTATGAGACAGGCTTGGAGACCTACGGTACATTTGCTTATTCTGAGTACTGGGATGTGTTCCTGTATTATAAGTCAATGCTGTTTATTATACTGGCTACAGTCATGGTTGTATTGATCATAGTCAGTGCTATTATACGTCATGATACCATAAAGGGTGAGAAGCTATTTATACCTCTTGGCGTGTATGCTTTACTGTCATTCATGTCTGCAGTATTTTCAGAGTATTCAAATTTTTCGTTCAAAGGCATATTCGAACAGTTTGAATCCGTATGGGTACTGTTAGGATATGCTATAGTAGTATATTACTGCTATCTGTTTATCTCAGAGACTAAGCATGTCAGTACATTGATGCTGGTGCTTTCCATATGTACGGTTATCATGCTTCTCATCGGATTATCCCAGGCGTTTTCACAGGATTTCTTCCGTTCAAAGATTGGAACAAAGCTGCTGTTGCCATTATCGATGTGGGGGAATGACGATGCAAACCTACAGTTTAACTTCCCTTTGGGCAGAGTATATCTTACACTGTACAATCCCAACTATGTAGGTTCATATGTAGCACTGTTATCACCTATATTCCTGATGCTGATCTTTGCAGTTAAGAAGCTCTGGTGTTCCATCATATGCGGTGTAATATATGTAGGACTGCTCCTCTGTATTATGGGTTCATCATCCAGAGCCGGTTTTATAGCCATAGGTTTATCTTTGCTTTTACTGGCGGTAATATTCAACAAAAAGCTGGTTCGTTTCTTACCCGAGGTTATAATCGTAGTAGTTTTGATCGTTGGAGTTGTATATACATTTAACAACTACTCAAACAATCAGTTATCAGCACGTATAAAATCAGCCTTTGATATACAGAAAAGCGAGTATACGCTAAAGAGTATTGAAACAAATGATAATAACTTTGTAATAAACTATAATGACAACTCATTGAAGTTTTCCCATCGGTATTCTGAGGCGGATGATAACTACAGTATCATACTGACCGATGAAAACAATGAATCTGTTTCATATTCCTGGGATGGCAATCTGTTTACCACAGAAGATGAGCGTTTCAAGAAGATATCATTCTTTATGACGCGTCTGGGCGATGCGCCGATATTTATTGTAACAATAGACGGAAAAGAGTGGGATTTCGCCTATATCTATGAGTCATATTACTATTATAACAGCGCCGGAAACTGGGTAAAGATGAACAATGCCGAGCATATTGACTCGATGGATGAATACGGCAAGACATTAAACGGCAGATTATATATGTGGTCCAGGACATTACCGCTGTTAAAGGATAACATATTACTCGGTACAGGACCGGACACCTTTATGTTGGCATTCCCTAATGATGATTATGTAGCCAAGTATAATGCCGGATTTGAAAACGAATACATAACAAAGCCCCACAATATGTATCTTCAGATAGGTGTACAGACAGGAATATTATCACTGATCTGTTTCCTGGTATTCTATTTCTGGTATTTTGCAGTAAGCATCAAGCTATACAGAAAGGCAAATAAATCGGAATACCTCGTAAAAATAGGTATAGGTATACTGTGTGGTACATTTGGATACATGGTAGTAGGCCTTATAAACGATTCTATGGTAGTTACGGCACCGCTGTTCTGGACATTGCTCGGAGTAGGGCTTGCATGTAACTCAATGATAAAGAAATCATTGGTTTCAACTGACGGTATAGATAACGCCATCAAAAACATAGAAGAAGCCAATAAAACAGAGAGTGAAGAATCTGATAAAGCAAATCTTGAAAAAGCAAACGCATAAGAGGAGGTAAAAAATGGAAGAGAAAGTATTAGAGGTTTTATCAAAGGAGTTTCCACAGATTGATTTTAAGGCATCGGATGCACTGGTGGATGACGGCATACTCGATTCGTTGACCATAGTCAGCATCATCTCCACCCTCAATATGGAGTTTGATATCGAGATACCTTATGAGGAGATCATCGAAGAAAACTTCAACTCTATAGCAGGACTTGCAAAGCTCGTAGAAAAATTACAGGACGAGTGATAGAAAGAAAAATGAACATATCGAAAGGCAGGTATGCAAAGTGATAGACTCACTGGTAAGAAAAGTCGGAGAACTGGCAAAAGAGCAGCCCGATAAGATGGCTCTTGCTTTCAAAAAAGAAACTCTAACATATTCCGGGCTGTATGAAGAGATCAGAAAATGTGCGGCAGAACTAAGAACCCTGGGAGTCTCAAAAGGCGACAGGATAGCACTTTCAGCAGTATCAAAACCGATTTTTGTAGTAACATATCTCGCCATAGAATATTGTTATGCCATCCCTGTATTCCTGGATAAGAGCAGTACCGAGGAAAACATGGTAGTAGTCTATAAAGACTCCGAGAGCTCACTTGTGATCACTGATAAGCTGAGTAATAATCAGGATCCTTCGGTCAAAGTGCTGAGTTACAGGGAACTGACCGCCAGGATGGCAGATATCGATGATCAGACATGTGAAAACAGCTACGAGATACCTGCAGAAGATACATTGGCAGAGCTGCTTTTTACCACAGGCACCACCAGCAAGCCCAAGGGTGTTATGCTGAGTTACAAGGCGGTATATAACATCTTGAAAAATACCATAGACGGTATTGGGATAAGAGATGATGACATTATCCTCCTGCCACTGCCCTTAAATCACTCATTTGCACTGAGAGTACTGAGAGCATACCTGTATAAGGGAGCATCCATAGTTCTCCAGAACGGCTTTACATTTGCAAAAGAGGCCGAAAACAACATCTCACAGTATGCCTGCACGGCGATGGCCTGTGTACCGACCTCATATGAGGTAATGCGTTCGCAGATGCAGGATGATTTCCAAAGAGTCTTAAAGGACTTAAGATACATAGAGTTTGGAGCAGGATCGCTTACCATCAGACAGAGAAAAGATATCACGGCATTACTGCCCAATGTACAGATATATAACGTCTGGGGCAGTTCAGAGACCGGCGGAGCCATATTCTGTGATGTATGTAAAGTAGTAAAAGAAGAAAAGTATATCGGAGCCCTCGGCATACCGCTCGCAGGAAAGGTCGATATAAAATTCCTTGACCCTCAGGGAGAGGCTATAGAGAGTGATGAAGCCCATCCCGGACGTATGACTCTAAAGGGCGATATGCAGATGTCGGGATATTGGGGTGAGCCGGAAAAGACAGCAGATGCCATAAGGGATGGCTGGCTGCTCACCGGAGACATGGCATATCAGAAGGATGGTTATGTATTTATGCTCGGCCGTGCGGATGACCTCATAAATGTCGGCGGTGATAAGGTATCACCTATCGAGGTAGAGAACATAGCCGGACAGTATCAGGGTATCCATGAGTGTGCCTGTATCGGAGCAGAGGATACTGAAGGTATGCTCGGACAGATGCCCGTGCTCTTTATCGTGACGACTAACTCCTATGATGAGGATGAGTTTAAATCGTATCTCAATGCTCACATGGAGAAATATAAGATACCCCATAAGCTTATAAAGATACAGGAAGTACCCCGTAACAGGATGCAGAAGATAAACAGGACGGAGCTGCATAAGATGTGGGAAAACAGGGGTGCATTGGAGCTCCTGAACCCCATAGTGGACAACATCCTGTCACGCAGGAGTGTCAGAAAGTTCACGGATCGTGAGATAGACAAGGATGTACTTGATCTGATCCTAAAGTGCGGATATCACGCACCCAGCGGAAAAAATCTCCAGACATGGAGATTCACGGTACTTACAAAACAGGAAGATATATTGGAGTTAAAGATAAAGGCTGCAGAAACCGCAAAGCAGAACAAAGTAGGCTTTTACGGCTTTGAAAACCCTAAAGCAGTCATACTCGTATCAAATGACAGCAGAAACGCCGACGGTTGCCAGGATGCCTCCTGTGCAGCCCAGAACATGATGCTGGCTGCTCTGTCGTTTGGCATAGGCTCAGTATGGCTGAACCCTCTGATGACACTCCGTGACAAAGAACCGGTAAAGAGCTTGCTCGACCGCTTCGGAGTGCCTGAAAAGCATACGGTATGGGCATCAGTAGCACTTGGCTATCCCTTATCTGATACCTTACCCATGAAGAAAAACGAAAATGTGGTAAATTATGTCTAAGCAAGTATAATATCCTCCTTTCAGATCCCTCTGGATATTATTCTTTGTTACTTACACTAACACAAAAGACCAGCCTTACGGCTGGTCTTTTGTGTGTCAGAAATCTCTGTATAAGAAATCCCCTGTACTAAATCCTTTACCATAGATACCGAAAATCAGTATCACAAAAATCGCCAGATAAACGATTCCCCATCTAAATACAATACCCTGCTCCTCCAGCTTTTCTCTGACCTTAAACCTCTCCTGCATCATGCTGACAGCCCAGACTATCAGTATGGACACAAAGATGATCACGAAGTCATAAGTATCCAGAGTGCTCCCGGCAAACACATTACCATTGAT
>JAEEVK010000035.1 GCA_016287095.1 Lachnospiraceae bacterium | reverse complement strand
TCCCCTTTTTAGCAAGCTTCATAATTCTTTGCATCATCTGTAATCTCAGTATGCGCAGGGTCTCCAGAAAGGTTGAAGAGAAGGAAGAAGCCTTTTGGGAAAAAGAGCTTCGCTCCAATAGTGTGCGCAAAAAAAGTCTGGATGATCTGGAGTATGTTCACATCCCTGTTGATCTTCTCCCATTTGGTACCGCAGACGACAATACAATTCTTCAAAGTGCTGAAGATGAGCTGCTGGCACTTAAAGATGAAAAGATAGTCAATTTTACCGGCATTACAAATACTGATCTCAAGCTGGAATACGGAACAGCCAATATTACCGTTCTTTCCCAATATGACCAGAATTACACCGCTATGGTAATCGCTATTCAAAAATGGGGACAGGAGCTATATAATCAATGCCGCTATGAAGATGCTCAAAAAGTTCTGGAATTTGCTATGCGGACAAGGACTGATATATCCGGGACCTACAAAATCCTTATCGATATGTATAAAACAAAACTTGGCTATAACGAAGCCAAAATACAGGAAAAGCTTGAAGCAATGCTTCCTATCGCCAAAAATCTGAATGCGCTCAGCCGTCAGCAGATCCTGACTTTAATAAACTCAAATCTTGAATCTCCCGAATCAGCATAAAAGGGATTTGCGCAGCATCGCTGTCGCAAATCCCTTTTTTGTAAGCAAAATCTATAGAATACACAGTACTATCAGATAACTCTTGGGCCACCACCGATTTCTACGGTGTAGAATGTTGCTTCGTATCCAATCTTCTTCAGATAGTTTTCACCAACTGTCTTCTTGAAATTCTCAACAGCCTCATCCTTAACGATGGAAACAGTACATCCGCCGAATCCGCCGCCTGTCATCCTGGCACCGAGCACACCTTCACTTCTCCATTGTGCTTCAGCTAAGATGTTGAGCTCCTCACAGGTTACCTCATAATCCCTGTCCAATGAAATATGTGACTCATTCATGAGACGGCCGAATGTAACCAGGTCATTGTTGTTTAAAGCCTTTACGGCTTTGATGGTCCTCTGGTTTTCCGAAACAGCATGGCGTGCGCGACGGAAGATCACATCATCCTTTAACACACTTGAATAATTGCTAAAGGTCTCTTCGTCAAGCTCACCGAGTGACTTGATATCAACTACAGTCTGCAAGAGCCTTAAGGCTTCTTCACTTTCACGGCGTCTATCGTTATAGGCAGAGGTAGTGAGTTCATGCTTTTTGTTTGTATTGGCGATCAAGAGCTTATAGCCATCAAGTTTTACAGGTACATGCTCATATTGAAGAGTAGCGGTATCCAGGAAAATTGCGTGATCCTTTTTGCCAAATGCCGAAGCAAACTGATCCATGATGCCGCAATTCATACCGTTAAAATGGTTTTCGGAATACTGACCGATCAGTGCCAGGTCCTGACTTGATACATCAAATCCGTAAATCATTTTCAGGCAGTAACCTGTCAGCACCTCGATGGATGCGGAAGAGGAGAGTCCTGAACCGTTGGGGATAGTACCGTAAAAGACAATATCAAAACCTGTCGGGATAGTCATACCGCGTAATCTAAAGGTCTGAACTATGCCTAAGGGGTAGTTTGCCCATTTATAGTTTGGTGAAGAAACTAAATCCTTTGAACAATCAGCCTCGATGATGCCGTCTTTCTCAAAATTAACGGAGTAGAGACGGATAATGCTGTCAGTCCTGGTTCTGATACCGGCATATGTGCCAAGATTTAAAGCGCACGGAAATACATGACCGCCGTTATAATCTGTGTGCTCGCCGATGAGGTTAACTCTGCCGGGAGCAAAGAAAAACCTTATGCCGTTACTGTCACCGAAGACCTTGGAAAAACTGTTCAGTATGATCTCCTTGGGATCGGGATTGTTCTTGCATGTTGTTTGAGGTTCCATTGTTAATACCTTGTACCTTTCTATATTACTTCTTCTTTTTTGTTATAGTAAATGCAGCCACACCTGCAGCTATGGCAGCTATTGCCAGTACGATGATTATCACCGGTATTACTGGGAATGAAGAAGTATCATTATCTGCAGTGCTGCTGTCATTTGCCGATTCAGAATCTGTGTTGACCTCATTGCCGTTGTCGGATGTATTGCTGCCGGTGTCAATGCTTGAATTATCGGCAGAATTGTTATTGTTATCAGAGTTATTATCGGAGTTGTTATTGTCAGTGTTTGTATTGTTACCGTTTTTATCTTCGGTATCGGTATTGACGGTATCTCCTGTATCTACATCTATGATAGTATCGGGATCCTCAGCACCGTATTTTTCTTCATATTTGGCGAGAGCAACTTTGTCCTCTTCCCAGAAAACCTTGCCATATAAAGTCATATCCTTAAAGGCTTCACCGGTAAACTCGGTACCTTCTCTGTAATCCTTGGTTGTATACCAACCGAGTACCTTAAGTCCCGGCAAGAGTGTTACGCCTTTTTCAGTATTAAAACTCTGACCGCCTGCGAAATATGAAGCGGTTGAGTTAAGCGAAAGAACATCAACCTCCAGAATGCTTAAGTCAGGACCTTCCGATACTATGACTATTTTGCTTAACTGTGAAGGATTGGTGATGCCTGCGCTTTTAAGGCTTTCATTTATTGTACGGTATTTATAATGTGCGATATTATTGTCGGCACCGTGAGTTATCTCGTAAGGCTCTATGCCCTGGGTTACAAGACCGTCGCTCTCTGTTTCAAAGTATAATAATGGCTTCTGATCTCCGCCGGTGTAGCATATGGCTATCTCAGAGCTGGAAGTGATATAGCTTCTGACCATAGGTATGCTTATCGGCTCGGCATGAGAATAAGCAATCCCTGCTACAGTGTGTCCGTTTTCATCACGCCAAATAACATTGCCTCCGATAAAACTGTAATTTTCACTGTCGATAACATCCTTGGCAATCTTATCTGTAGTAGTCAGAGATCCCCATTCTGTGCTTTCGGCTGCTTCGAAAAGCTTGTTTACGACTGTGGTGTAATTCCATTCACATTTGCTCCTAAGTATCCAGGCATGGCATTCACCGCCCGAATGACCGTTATGACCGTTATCCCACAGAACTATCGGGATTCCGTATTCAAAAGATTTCTTGCCCATATATCCGGCCCAGTTTTCACGCTGTTCTGTATTGTTTTTCTCGGTGGCACTGGTCTCGCCGATAACAACCGGTATATCATTAAATAAGAACAGTTCCTCCAGATTCTTAAAAAGTGTATCGATGGAAGAGGTGTGGTTCTTATTTGTGGGGTCAAACTCGTACATCTCATCTGAGAGGCAGAAATTATAAGGATTATAGCAATGAACGGAGATGATTATGTTCTTTACTGCCTCGCCCTCAAAGGTAGGGATTGAGATGGTCTTTAAAATGTCGAGATTTGATGAAGCCGCATATCCGGGTATCATCAGGCAGCGCTCATCGTTATGTCCCTTTTTGGTGTTACGTACGGTGAATGCAAATATCTGGTTGAGATAGTTGACTGCCTTATATGCTTCCTGATTTCCGCTCCACTCGATATCGGAGCCCTGCATACGGGGCTCGTTCATGCCCTCGAATATCAGATGCTGGTCATAGTCTGCAAAATAATCTGCTATCTGTGCCCATACAGCTTCAAGCTCCTCGCCGACTTTAGCATAGTCCTTGTCGAGAGTCTTGATATTCAGCCATGCTTCATGATGGAGATTGAGGATGATATACATATCCAGGTTATAGGCATAGTCAACTACTTCCTTGATCCTGGCTAAGAACTCAGGGTTTATGGTATATGAACCGTCCTTTATAATGTGATTGTTCCAGGTCACAGGTATACGGATGGTCTTAAAGCCTCTGTCATGAACGGCCTTTATCAGCTCAGGAGTAACCTTGGGATTTCCCCATGAGGTTTCCTGACTGTAGATATTTGCCCTGTTTCCGCCCGTGGCATCAAAGGTATTACCAAGGTTCCAGCCCAATCCCATGTCATCCACTATGGTTTTGGCAGTACATCCTGTGAGCTGTCCGGCTGCCTTAACGGGAGTAGTGGGCATGGTAAACTCAAATATGTTTAATATATTAGCTGTGGTGAACATTATAATAAGTAATAACGCGATGGTTTTTTGTTTTACCATATATTGTACTCCTGTTTTTATCTGTTGATATTATAAAGAAATATATTATTATTCTGTCATTCTGAATGGACATTACATATGGGATACATCGTCAAGTGCTGCAGCGATTACCTTATCCATATCGTAATACTTGTACTGACCGAGTCTGCCACCGAAGAATACATTCTCGGTAGCGTCTGCCAGCTGCTTATATTCAGCGTAAAGCTTGTTGTTAAATTCGTTATTCACAGGGTAGTAAGGCTCGTCACCCTTCTCCCAAGCCTTGGGATACTCTCTGGTGATGATGGTGGTGGGCTGCTTGCCAAATTCAAAGTGCTTATGTTCGATGATCCTGGTAAAATCAACCTCGTGACTTGTATAGTTGACTACAGCTACACCCTGATAGTTTTCTTTATCCAGTTTTTCGGTTTCAAATCTCAGTGATCTGTATTCCAGCTCGCCTAAACGATAATCAAAGAATTCGTCGATCATACCTGTATAGATTACCTTGTCAGCCAGTCCGCAGCCATAATCGACATTGGGAGAACTGTTATAAGCGTTCTTCAACTGGAAGTAATCAGTGTTAAGTCTTACATCGATGCCTTCAAGCATCTTTTCAATCATAGAGGTGTAACCTCCGATGGGGATACCCTGGTATCTGTCATTGAAATAATTGTTATCAAAGGTAAGTCTTACAGGGAGTCTCTTTATGATAAATGCCGGAAGCTCCTTGCAGTCACGTCCCCACTGCTTCTCTGTGTATTCCTTTACGAGCTTTTCGTAAACGTCACGTCCTACAAGACGGAGTGCCTGTTCCTCTAAGTTAGAGGGCTCTCCGGTAATGTTTTCGGCATCAATCTGCTCCTGGATCTTTGCAGCTGCCTCTTCGGGAGTTACTACACCCCAGAGCTTTGAGAAAGTATTCATATTGAAAGGAAGGTTATACAGCTCATTATGGAAGCGTGCAACAGGAGAGTTAACGAAATTGTTGAACTCAGCGAACTGGTTTACATAGTCCCAAACCTTCTTATCAGAGGTGTGGAAGATGTGAGCACCGTATTTATGTACATTTATCCCGTCAACATTTTCAGTGTAGATATTTCCGGCGATGACCTTACGTTTATCTATAACGAGGCATTCCATGCCTTTTTTCTTTAATTCATGAGCAGCAACAGCTCCGTAAAGCCCTGCACCTACTATTAAATAATCATATTTCTTCTCCATATGAAATACCTCTGCTTTCTTATTTATAGTTAATTAATGTGGTTCAATTCGAAAGGTCAAACTTCCAATCATCTCATTATAATCCAAAACAAAAATTTAGTCAAATACAAAAAAATGCTTGACTTTTTGAAAATTAGTGATATTATGAACATATGAACAGTTGCTCATATGTTGAAAGGAGGAGAACGGTATGTCATTAAACGATACAGAGCATTGCGAGATATCTCACGAGCATAAGCATGATGATAAAATATCGGAGTTCAAGAAGATGATGCCGGACGAAGATAAGCTGTATGACCTTGCGGAGCTCTTTAAGTGCTTCGGTGATTCCACGAGGATCAGGATACTGTTTGCACTCTTTGAAAGTGAGATGTGCGTATGCGATATCGCAAATACCCTGGATATGACACAGTCGGCAGTTTCGCATCAGCTTAAAATCTTAAAACAGGCGAAGCTTATCGACTTTAGGCGTGAAGGGAAATCGGTTATTTACAAATTGGCAGATGACCATGTGAGTTCTATCATAGCACAGGGTGCTGAACATATATTGGAGTAATTAATTAGATATTAATTTAATAGAATAGGAGAAAAAGTAATGAAGAAAAAATTCAAATTACAGGATCTGGATTGTGCAAACTGCGCACAGAAGATGGAGGATGCCATCAAGAAAATCGATGGTGTGAATGATGCAAGTGTCAGCTTTATGACTCAGAAGATGAGCATCGATGCTGATGACGAGTGCTTTGACGCTATTATGGACGAAGTAGTAAAGGTTTGTAAAAAGGTTGAGCCCGATTGCGTGATCCTGAGATAAAAACACAGAAGGACAGTGAATAGTATGAGTCCTAAACAGAAGAAAACACTATATAGAATAATTACAGCCGGAGTGATATATGGTATACTGCTCATTTGGTCACATATGGATTCATATGCAGAATTGATCGAGGGCAGATGGCTTGAGCCGTTGGTATTTTTAGTACCGTTCCTGCTCGCAGGCTATGATATCGTATTAAAAGCCATAAAAAACATTTGCCATGGGCAGATTTTTGACGAAAACTTTTTAATGCTTGTGGCAGGTATCGGAGCATACGGTATAGAGGAATATTCCGAGGCTGTAGCGGTTATAATCTTTTATCAGGTAGGCGAGCTGTTCCAGTCATATGCAGTAGGAAAGTCCAGAAAGTCCATAGCCGATATGATGGATATCTGTCCGGAGTACGCTAATCTCGAA
The DNA here is from genome assembly GCA_016287095.1 of Lachnospiraceae bacterium. Taxonomy (GTDB): domain Bacteria; phylum Bacillota; class Clostridia; order Lachnospirales; family Lachnospiraceae; genus RUG11977. The sequence continues at coordinate 20,810 of JAEEVK010000035.1, read as the reverse complement.
ACAGAGGACGGCTCGACAGAGGAAACAGATCCGGATGATGTAGAGATAGGAAGTATCATAGTCATAAAGCCCGGTGAGAAAGTTCCTTTGGACTGTGTAGTATTAAGCGGTGAGTCTTTTGTGGATACTTCGGCTCTTACAGGAGAGTCGGTACCGAGACGTGCTACTGTTGGAAGTGAAGTGTTCAGCGGCAGCGTAAACGGAAACGGACTGCTCAGATGCCGTACTACTAAAGCCTATGAGGATTCAACCGTTTCGAAAATATTGGAACTGGTGGAGAATGCATCATCCAGAAAGTCCCAGCACGAAAACTTCATTCATAAATTTGCAAAGTATTACACTCCTATAGTAACCATAGGAGCAGTACTGTTAGCCATTATTCCGTCAATTATCACAGGTAACTGGGCTGAGTGGATCAGGCGTGCATGTACATTCCTCGTTATCTCATGTCCCTGCGCTCTGGTCATATCCGTACCCATGGGATTTTTCGGCGGTATAGGAGCAGCTTCTTCAATAGGAGTTCTGGTCAAGGGCAGTAACTACTTAGAGGCTGTAGCCGGAGTAAAGACAGTTTGCTTCGATAAAACAGGTACACTTACTAAGGGTGAGTTTAAGGTAAACGGGATATACCCTGAAGGTATTGATGAGCAGGAGCTTATGAGTCTGGCTGTGATGGCAGAGAAGAACTCTACACATCCTGTAGCGAGGGCTATATGCGATGCGGCAAACGGTATTGTAACAGGTAAGGATAAGTCAATTACTGTTTCGTCACAGGATGAATCCTCTGCCTCAATTTCGGATTACACAGAAATTCCCGGACAGGGCATCTCTGTAAAGGTTGACGGCGAAGAAATCCTTGCAGGTAACGATAAACTGATGCTGGCAAAGGATATCGCATTTACCCCTGTAGAACAGACAGGTACCATTGTTTATGTAGCAAAAGCAGGGAAATATCAGGGTGCTGTCGTTATATCCGACTCGATAAAGGAAGAGAGCATCGATGCTCTGGTGAGCCTGAAGTCAACAGGAGTAAATAAATGTGTATTGCTTACGGGCGATAAGAAAAATCAGGCCGAGGCTGTTGTTAATGAACTATCAAAGGATATAAAGAAAAAGCATCCGGGATTCATAGGGAAGCTCATCGATGAGATCAAATCAGAGCTCTATCCTCAGGACAAGGTAGCCTGTGTGGAGCAGTATATCGGAGAATTGAACGGTGTCGGAAAGGTAGCATTTGCCGGAGACGGTATAAACGATTCACCGGTGCTCAGCCGTGCGGATATCGGTATAGCGATGGGCAGCCTGGGCAGTGATGCAGCCATAGAGGCAGCAGATGTGGTCATAATGGATGACAACCCTGCAAAGATATCTGCAGTTATGAGGATAGCCTCAAAGACTCTGAGGATCGTAAAGCAGAACATAGTATTTGCCCTTTCGGTAAAATTCCTTGTACTGATCCTTGGAGCACTCGGATTTGCATCTATGTGGGCAGCAGTATTCGCAGATGTCGGAGTCGCAGTACTTGCCATACTTAATTCTATGAGAGCGCTGAAGGTTGATGATAAAAGGTAATACTTTTATGTGTCATCCTGAACGGGGTCAATGCCACAAAGCGGCATTGACAAGATGTGAAGGTTCTTATATTAAAAATTTCATCTATTATATTATGAATATATTACATCCGGGCAGAGAGTAACATCTCTGCCTTTTTGTACATTATATTACATTGTTTTTTAGTTTTATTCAGTTTATTATGATACTGCAGGATTGTGAAGATATGTCGAATGCTCTGTAAGGAGCGTTTGACCCGGGCTTGCAACAGAGTAATCCGTATCATATTGATATATGGGAGGTTCATATGAAGTACATTCTTGACTATGATGCATACAGAAATACAGCTATAGAGGCTATCTCGGAAGGACAGGTACTGCTCAAAAACGATTACGGAGTTCTGCCTTTTAAGAAGGGCTCTGTTATTTCGGTATTCGGCAGAATGCAGTTCCATTACTATAAGAGCGGTCTGGGCTCGGGCGGTATGGTAAATGTCAAGAAGGTTACAGGTATCCTCGATGCATTAGAGGAGTCAAACGATGTCAAGATATATGAACCCTTAAAGAAAATATATAAGCTCTGGGACAAGGAGCATCCTTTAGAGGTAGGATGCGGATGGGGAGCAGACCCCTGGTCACAGGCAGAATATGACATAGAGGAAGAAGCAGTGGCAGATGCTGCGGCAAATTCCGATACAGCGCTGGTTATAATAGCCCGTACTGCAGGTGAGGACCAGGATAATGTGGACAAAGAGGGCGCATTCAAGCTTTATGCTGAAGAGCTTTCTACCTTGAAAAAGGTAAGGAAGGCATTCTCTAAAGTAGTTGTAGTCCTTAATATAGGAAATATTGTGGACTTCAGTTTTATGGATGAGGTAAATCCCGACGCAGTGCTCATCGCATGGCAGGGAGGCATGGTCGGAGGTTACGGTACCGCGAAAGTGCTTTTAGGTGAGGTATCACCTTCAGGACACCTGCCCGTTTCCGTAGCATATGAGCTGGAGGATTATGCTTCGTCTTCCACATTTGGCAGGACCGAGGATCTGTTCTACGAAGAGGATATCTATGTAGGTTACAGATATTTTGAAACCGCAGCCAAGGACAAGGTGAGATTCCCGTTCGGTTACGGACTTTCATATACCGAATTTTCGATTGAACCGCTTGATATAAAGGTGGACATTACCTCTGACGGTGTTAAGATTTCCCAGACTGTCGAGGTTATGAATAAGGGCAGATTTGACGGAAAAGAAGTAGTAATGCAGTTCGTTTCCGCACCCATGGGTAAAATGGGAAAGCCTTCAAAGGTGCTGACGGCATTTACAAAGACAAAGCTTCTCAAACCAGGCGAAAAGCAGGTGGTTAGCCTGGTCAGCGTAGCACGTGATTTTGCATCATTCGATGATGCAGGAGCATTGGGCTTAGGTACTGCATGGGTACTTGAAAAGGGCGGATATTCGGTACTTGTTGGTGCTGATGTAAGAGAAACTTCGTATTCGGGCAGTTTTGTCCTGGAAAAGGACATATGTTTAGAGAAGCTTGAAAGCGCTATGGCTCCTGTCAGAAGCTTTGAAAGAATGAAAGCCGTAGTATGTGATATGCCCGATGATATACCTTTTATGATAAAGGAAAAGGTACCGACCAGAAAGGTATCCATGAGCAAAAAGAGGGATGAGAGAATCCCGAAAGCAATACCTATGACCGGTGATAAGGGATACAAGCTCTTAGATGTAAAGAACGGTAAGGTATCCATGGATGACTTTGTAGCTCAGTTTTCTAAGGATGAGCTGGTATCCATAGTACGTGGCGAAGGTATGGGCAGCCCGAGAGTTACAGCGGGTACTGCCGCAGCATACGGCGGAGTAACGGACAGTATCGAAGCAAAGGGTGTACCTGCATGCTGCTGTGATGACGGACCTTCAGGTATGCGTCTTGATACAGGAGCGCTGGCATTTTCACTTCCCAGCGGATTTTTACTTGCATCAACATTTAATACAGAGCTGATCGAAAAGCTTTATCAGTTTACATCCGTGGAGATGGTAAAGAACAATGTGGATAATCTCTTGGGACCCGGTATGAATATTCACAGACATCCGCTTAACGGACGTAATTTTGAATATTTCTCGGAAGATCCGCTGCTTACAGGAGCTATGGCCACAGCGATGCTCAAAGGTTTGCATTACGCAGGTGTAACCGGTACGGTTAAGCATTTTGCAGGCAACAACCAGGAAACAAAGAGACATTTCGTGGATTCGGTAATATCCGAAAGAGCGTTGAGAGAGATATACTTAAGAGGCTTTGAGATAACCGTTAAAGAAGGTGTGGCTGATTCCTTTATGACAACCTACGGCAGTCTCAACGGCACTTGGACTTCGAGCTGCTATGACTTGAATACTGTCATTCTCCGTGACCAGTGGGGCTTTAAGGGCATAGTCATGACAGACTGGTGGGCTATGACTTCCGAAGAGGGCGGAAAAGGTGAGAGAAATAACTTCGCTGCCATGGTACGCGCGCAGAACGATCTCTACATGGTTTGCCCTGATTCGTCTCAGAACAAGCACGGAGACAATATAGAAGAAGCGTTGGAGAAAGGTACTTTGACCATAGCTGAGCTCCAGAGATGTGCAAAGAACATCTGCGGTCAGGCCATGAATATGTATGCATTTGAAAGACTCATAGGTAATCCGGCCGAGATAGAAACAAATGATACAGATGACAGTTTCAAGGAAGAGGAGCTTGATGTAGAGTATGTAAATGCAGGCAAGGACTTTACACTTGACCTGTCAGACCGTGAGTTTAAGGGCGGAGATGAAATACTGCTCGGATTTGACTTTGAGACCATGGGTATGTGCAAGATAGCGATCACAGCATCATCAGAGCTTGGTGAGCTGGCACAGCTTCCCGTTTCGGTATTCTATTCCGGAAAGGTATACGGAGTATATACATTTAACGGTACCGGCGGAAAGCCTATGACTATAGAAAAAGACATGTTTGTACATTCAAGACATGCAGTATTTAAGCTTTATACACCGGTCAACGGTTTGAAACTTGTAAATATCAGATTTAAGTTTTTCTAATGTGTCAATAGAGAGGTAAGGGAATCTTTCAAAAACTGAAGGATTCCTTTTTATATGTCGGGATTTTTGATGATTCTTGCCTTTCTTTACAGAAATTGCCACAGTAATCAGCCCATGTACAATTTTAGACAAATCTTGTACACAATGCTACATTGAAACAAAATATATAGGTAGTACAATGATAAATACCAAGCGGGATGCGAGGTGGTTTTAGGATTGCGAGAGTTTCGGAGAAACGGAGCAATCCGTGGTATTTAAAAACGGAGGAAAGTAAAATGAGCGGTTCGTCAAAAAAAGAAGGAGCCAATTCTTTGAATAAATACCCCAAAACCAGGTTTGGGTGGCTTTGGGAAAATATGGAAGGAAAGCACAGGCTGTTTATTATAGCCCTTATAGGTACAGCGGTTTATAATATCATGCAGCTTATAGTTCCGTATTTCTCGGGCAGGATAGTGGACCTGCTTAGGGACATCCAGGAAAAGAACTTAAATCTGGCTGATTATAAGGATGATTTCTTAAAGCTTATAATCCTGATGGTGGTGTTGACTTTGATCCGTGTAACTATCGTGTACCTCGACTGTATGGCATATGAGCACGTATCACAGAAAACACTGTATCGTATAAGAAATTTTCTTTATGATAAGATCCAGCGTCAGGATATGAAGTTTTACAGCGCATACCGTACAGGCGATCTGATGACAAGAGTTACAGGTGATCTTGATGCCGTAAGACATAATATCGCATGGGTAGTCCGTATGATCGTTGAATGTATCACACTTTTTACGGCTACCGCAGTATATTTCTTTATAATGAATTGGAAACTGGCTATCTGCCTGCTCATAGTATCACCGCTTATCTTTGCGATAGTATTCAAATTCAGACGCAGTGTTGCTCCGAAGCATGCACTTCTTCGTGAAAAGCTGGCAGGCATGAATACAGATGCTCAGGAAAATATTTCAGGTAACAGAGTTGTTCGAGCATTTGCAAGAGAAGATTACGAGATAAAGAAATTCGATAAGGCAAATAAGGACTTTGAAGAAACGGGTATCAACACCCATATGACATGGCTTAAGTTCTTCCCTGCGGTTGAAACTATAGCCAATGCATTGCCTGTAATCCATCTGGTTATCGGCGGTATCTTCTTTATGAACGGTGAGCTTTCCATGGGTGATTATGTAGCATTCTCAGGACTTATCTGGGCTATCGCAAACCCCATGAGACAGATGGGAAATATCATGAACGAATTCCAGCGTTTCAATGCCGCTTCTGCAAAGGTTATGGAAATCTACTACTCAAAGGCTGAGATAGTGGACAAGCCCGATGCCATCGCACATCCCGGCAGATTTAATGGCAAGGTTGAGTTTGATCATGTATCCTTCAAATATGATGATGGTATTTACCCTGTATTAAAGGACATCTCCTTCGTGGCTGAACCCGGTGAGACGGTGGCGATCATCGGAGAGACCGGTTGCGGAAAGACTTCACTTATCCAGATGATCCCGAGATTCTTTGAGGCTACTGAGGGAAAGGTACTTGTGGATGATGTGCCGGTTGAGGATTATAAGATTGAGGACTTAAGAAAGAATATCGGTCTGGCTACACAGGACGTACTTCTTTACTCAGATACCATCGAAGGAAATATCGCATACGGAGCTTCAACTATGAAGCCCGATGAGGTTACAAAATACGCGAAGTATTCAGCTGCGGCTGACTTTATAGAAAAGCTTCCCGAAGGCTACGACACCATAGTAGGAGAGCGTGGCGTAGGTCTTTCGGGCGGACAGAAGCAGAGGATTTCCCTTGCAAGAGCCCTTGCTATAAAGCCTTCGATACTGATACTTGATGATACAACCTCCGCAGTTGATATGGAAACCGAGAAGGTCATCCAGCACAGTCTGCGTAACCTTGACTTTGAATGTACAAAGATCATAATCGCACAGCGTATCTCAACTACCAAGGCAGCGGATAAGATACTGGTACTTAAGGACGGAAAGATCATCGAGGAAGGCAGTCACCAGGAGCTGGTTGAAAAGAAGGGTTACTACGCAGACCTTGTTAACTTACAGATTGGTGAGATGGCAGTTTAGTATGGTGAATGCTGCGAAGCAGTAGGGAGGAATTATGGCACGTAAAAATACATACAAGCAGGACGAGCGACTTGACGAGCCTTTTGATATACGGCACTTGCTGCTCGCTTCTGCCTACATAAAAAAGTACATAAAGCAGATGGGGCTTGCTTTGTTCCTGAGTATCCTCGGTGGTGCTTTGGGACTGCTGGCACCCATCATCACACAGAAAGCAATAGATGATGCGCTGATACCTCATGACATGAAGCTGCTGATTACACTTGCAGTATTATTGGTATCGGTATATGCGGTGAGCATCCTTTTTACTACCATCCGTTCAAAGATGATGGTAAAGGTATCACAGCGTATCATCTATGATATCAGAAAAGACCTTTTTGCACATCTGCAGAAGCTTTCATTCCAGTATTATGATGACCGTCCTCACGGAAAAATCCTGATAAGAGTTGTAAACTACGTAAACTCTGTATCTGACATGCTTTCAAACGGTCTGATAAACATTATCCTGGAAACCATCAACCTGATCATCATTATTATCTATATGCTGATGGTAGATGTACAGATGTCACTGGTTGTTATGTGTGGCGTGCCTATCCTTGCCGTATTTATGCTCTGGATGAAAAACAGACAGCGTAAGGCATGGCAGGCAGTATCAAACAAGAGCTCTAACCTAAATGCATACCTGCAGGAAAATATTGTTGGTGCACGTATCACCCAGATATTTGCAAGAGAAAATGAGAATGCAGAGATTTTTGCTGGACTTTCGGAGGACTGCAGAAAGACCTGGATGAAGGCCGTACAGTGCAACAACCTTATGTGGCCCGGTATCGATGCTATTTCAGTACTTATCAGGGCAGCGATATTCATTTTCGGTATCATGGTATTTGCAGACGGAGCAAAGTCGATAGGAACCATCATAGCTATATCAGGTTATTCGGCACGTTTTTGGCAGCCCATCATGAACATGGGAAATATTTTCAATAACTTCTTAAATAATATGGCATACTTAGAGCGTATCTTTGAGACCATGGATGAAAAAGTAACTGTTGATGACGCAGAGAATGCCGGTGAGATGCCTCCTATCAAGGGACATGTTGAGTTCAAGAATGTAAGCTTCTCATATGAAGAGGGTAAGGAAGTACTGCATAATGTATCATTTGAGGTACAGCCCGGTGAAAGCATAGCACTGGTCGGACCTACAGGTGCAGGAAAGAGTACGATAGTTAATCTGCTTTCAAGATTTTACAATGTTGGAAAAGGTGAGATATTGATAGACGGTCAGGATATTTCAAAGGTAACCCTTAAATCGCTTCGTTCCCAGATGGGTATCATGATGCAGGACAGCTTCATATTCTCAGGTACCATCAAGGACAACATCCTATACGGAAAGCTTGATGCCACAGATAAGGAGATAAGGGAGGCCAGTGAAAAGGTTTGTGCTGAGCCGTTTATCTTAAAGATGCCTGACGGATACGAGACAGAGGTTAAGGAAAGAGGATCATTGCTCAGCCAGGGTCAGAAACAGCTGATATCATTTGCAAGGACACTGCTTTCTAATCCTGCTATCCTCGTGCTTGATGAGGCTACCTCAAGTATCGATGTACAGACTGAAAAGGCACTGCAGCAGGGACTTAACACCATGCTGAAGGACAGGACCTCGTTTATCGTAGCACACCGGCTTTCAACCATCAGAAACTGTGACAAGATCATGTATATTGATGATGGTGGCATCGTAGAGACCGGAAATCATGATGAGCTGATGAAGAAGAAGGGCGCATATTACAGACTTTACACAGCTCAGATTGAAGAGATTGCTTAATATTACTGCTTACACAAGTTTGTGACTTCTCATAGAATAAAACTAACCGCATTTTGAAATCGTGTAGGTTTCGGTGCGGTTGTTTTATTTTACTTGATATTTAGAGGGAAAATGCTTATAATGGATTCGTTTCTGCTATGGTTTTTAAGATGGCGGACTTTATGATTATTATACAAATGAAGAAGAGATAACAGAGTGAAAAGAAAATGTCAATAGAGAAAATAAACGAATACATTTCATATATCCCGGCTATGGAGGTACCGATATCCTCGGATGTCGGGATAATCTATGGGAAGAACTGTACATATGTGTTTGATGTGGGGAGTATACCGGAGAGTTTGGACTTCCTGCATTCTTTGAATGGAAATGTTAAGATAGTGATCTCACATTTTCATGCTGACCATACCTGGTGGCTGACAAGACACAAGGCTGGAGAAGAAGGTATGCTCCCGGGAGATACGCTGAGCCTGACTTATGAGCCGGTAAAGTATGAAAAGCTTTATATCGGGAAGGGTACGGAGAGATATCTGCCTGATGGGGAGATGATCAGAGAGCCATATATTATTTGGGATGATATTGATGATAGTAGAGAAACCAAAGTAAATGGAAGTATAGCCTGTGAGCAAAAGGAAACACAGGGTATAGAAAAACAAAATAAGCATGAAAAGCATCTCAAACTGGAAATAATACCCATGCCTTCATCACACTCGAAGGGTTCGTTGGCTTTAGTAGTCAATGATGAATACATATTCATGGGGGATTCAACCTATTGCAGATACATCCCTAAAAGGGAAGGCGTGGAAGATCACGTTGAGTATAATGTACAGAAACTAAAAGAACAGATAGAACTTCTTAAAAGCATCAAGGCAGAAAAATGCCTCATAAGCCACGAAAAGAGGATTATGAGGCCTAAAAAAGTCGTTATACGCCAACTGGAGTCCATTTATGCCAGGAGGCAGCCCGGAGAAAATGTGATAAGACTAACTAAAAACGAAGCATGATAAATCGTGTGCCGGTATTATGGTGCCGGTTTAGTCCTTCTTAAAGGATATCGAATTATCCAGCCTGCCATCAGCGATGGTTTTGTCTACCCAAAGCTTTAAAGTCTCGATGGATACGGAGATGCGGTTTAACTGCTCCTTTATATTGTTGAAATCCTTAAGCTCGTCGTCGGTGATCTCACCGTCGGCGGTGATCTCGATGAGTCTCTCCTTATCCTTGTTCATAGCATTGAGTGATGCGATCATCTCCAGGATTATCTGTGATAGATCCTGTACCTTTACCTCGGGCACGTACTTCTGCCCTATGGGACACTCGTTTGCACAGAAATAGTTACAGAGCTCCGGAGCCTTGTAGCACTCAGCCATAGCGATGATCTCATCGGGATGGGGAAGTGACTTCTCGCTCTCGATTTTTTCAATTCTGTCGTCAGAGATGTAAATCATTTCTTCACTGGCCTTTTGCCTTGTATATTCACATTTCTCACGGCAGATCTGGTAGATATTCTTGTTTTCCTTGATAGACTTTTTACCCATGTTTTTATATCTCCTTTACTTATCAACCTCAATTTGACATTATAATATAAATCGTTAAATAAAACAAGCAATTTCTTGCAAAAACTCCTGATTAGATAAAAATTTTGAATACGCCAAAAATAAACAAAAAATTAAAATAATTCTTGATAATTAACAGATTATATATTATAATTCATATTTGTGGGGGCTTTGTGTTTTGGAGCTCTTACAAGGCGTTTATAAAGCAGCAAAGCTGCAAAATATAAAAGACAATCAGGAGGAGAGTATGGGAAAATTTATCATCAAGAAGACAAACACCGGTATCAAGTTCGACCTTAAGGCTACGAACGGCCAGGTAGTAGCAACATCACAGGTTTACAAGGATAAGGCTTACTGTGTAAACGGTATTGAGAGCGTAAAGAAGAATGCTCCTTTAGCTAACATTGAGGACCAGACAGTTGAGGGCTTCAAGACCGAGAAGTGTCCTAAGTTCGAGATTTATGCTGATAAGTCAGGTGAGTTCAGATTCCGTCTTAAGGCTACAAACGGACAGATCATCGCCATCGGCGAGGGCTACACCACCATGAAGAACTGTGTAAACGGTATCGAGAGCGTAAAGAAGAATGCTCCTGATTCACCTGTTGAAGAGGTTTAATTAATATTCGTCTTAATGAAAGGACTATAGGATCAATATGATTAAAGAATTTAAGAAATTCATCATGCGTGGCAACATGATAGACTTAGCAGTCGGTATGATCATCGGTGCTGCGTTCAACGCAATCGTTACATCACTGGTTAATGACATTTTCATGCCTTTACTGGCAGCTATCATCGGCAAGCCTGATTTTTCAGACCTGTTTGTAGTACTTAGCGGTGAAGGTACTGCCAATACCCTGGCTGAGGCTCAGGAGTTAGGTCTTACCACTCTTAACTATGGTAGTTTCATTACCGCTATCATCAATTTCTTATTGATGGCTATCGTTGTATTCCTTATCGTAAAGGGTATGAATAAGCTTGCAGAAGGCGGCAAGAAGCTCTCCAAGAAGGAAGAGAAGAAGGCAGAGCCTACAACAAAGACCTGTCCTTTCTGTCAGTCAGAGATCAGCATCAAGGCTACCAGATGTCCTCATTGTACATCTGAACTTAAGAAGTAATAGAATTGAATTATTTGCGATTAGGCAGATTCCTTCGGGAGTCTGCCTTTTTTAAAATAATAGTTGATATTTTTATATTATATGATAAAATATCTATGTTTGCGTCCTAAAACCGGTGCTGTTATCAACACAATGATAATATTGAAACAGCAGCTCTGTATGGAATAAGGACGGGTTTGTGTGAGTTTTTGTAACAGAAGAAAATGAGGAATTAACAGTGGGAACAAGAGAAGAAATCGAGAGAAGAAGAACGTTTGCGATCATATCGCACCCTGATGCAGGTAAGACAACCCTTACGGAAAAACTTCTGCTTTACGGCGGAGCCATTAACCTGGCAGGCTCGGTAAAGGCTAAGAAAACTGCAAAGCATGCAGTATCTGACTGGATGGAGATAGAGAAGGAAAGAGGTATCTCTGTTACATCATCGGTTATGCAGTTTAACTATGACGGGTATTGCATAAATATTCTGGATACACCGGGACATCAGGACTTCTCTGAGGATACATACCGTACACTTATGGCAGCGGACTCTGCAGTCATGGTTATTGACGGATCAAAGGGTGTTGAGGCACAGACAATCAAACTGTTTAAGGTCTGTGTCATGAGACATATCCCGATATTTACATTCATCAACAAGATGGATAGGGAAGCAAAGGATACATACGAGCTCCTGGATGAGATAGAGAGCGTGCTCGGTATCAGGACCTGCCCCATGGACTGGCCCATCGGCTCCGGAAAAGAGTTCCAGGGCGTATACGACAGGCAGACAGGTAAGATTAACAGATACTTTGCCACCACCTACGGTATGAAGGAGGTTGAATCCGTATCTGCTGTTATCGGTGATCCCTCACTTGATGATATAATAGGAAAGAAAGCTCACGAAAAGCTGAAGGAAGAGATCGACCTCGTAGAGGGTGCAACCGACGAGTTTGACCTTGAGAGAGTACAGAACGGTCTGCTTACTCCGGTATTTTTCGGTTCGGCCTTAAATAACTTCGGTGTTGAGAATTTCTTAAAGTATTTCCTGAAACTCGCACCTACACCCCTTGCAAGAACAGCGGGCAATGAAGTAATAGACCCTGTAAGCACCGATTTTTCAGCATTTGTATTCAAAATTCAGGCAAATATGAATAAAGCTCACCGTGACCGTATAGCCTTTATGCGTATCTGCTCAGGCCGTTTTGATGCGGAAGCGGAAGTATTCCATGTACAGGGTGGCAGAAAACTCAGACTGTCACAGCCCCAGCAGCTTATGGCTCAGGAGAGAAAAATCCTGTCCGAGGCTTATGCGGGAGATATCATAGGTGTATTTGATCCCGGCATTTTCTCAATCGGAGATACCGTATGTGCACCGGGCCTTAAGTTCAGTTATGAAGGTATACCTACATTCGCACCCGAGCATTTCGCAAAGATCCGCCAGGTAGATACCATGAAGCGTAAGCAGTTCTTAAAGGGTGTTACCCAGATAGCACAGGAAGGTGCGATCCAGATATTCCAGGAGTTTAACTCCGGTATGGAGGAGATCATCGTCGGTGTAGTAGGTGTACTGCAGTTTGATGTTATGAGATTCAGAATGGAATCCGAGTACGGCGTAGAGATCAAGATGGAAAATCTTCCTTATGAATACATCCGTTGGGTTACCGAGACCCCTGCTCCTTTGACTGAGCTAAACCTTACATCCGATACAAAGCGTGTAAAGGACATGAAGGGAAATCCCCTGCTGTTATTTGCTCATGAGTGGAGCATCCGTACAGTTATGGAGAGAAATAAAGGACTCGAACTCGCAGAGTTCTCTAAGAATTGATAAAGGTTATAAAATAAGGGATTGTGAAAAAAGACTTTCACAATCCCTAAATTATAGGCTTTTTACCTGTTTATAGCAGTCTTCATAACTTTATAATCCTTTAATTTGACAAATGTCCTGCAATATGATAGTATACAATTGAATTGGTATGTAACAACTATGTAACATTTTCAGAATGAGAATTGATGCAACAGGTTGATAAAACATATTTATATAAGGAGATATAAGAAAATGGAAGCTTTAAAGCCCGTAAAAGAAGGAAAAGTACGTGAAATCTATGACAATGGCGATACCCTGATAATGGTAGCTACTGACAGGATCAGCTGTTTTGATGTTATCCTTAACAACATAGTAACCAAGAAAGGTACCGTGCTTACACAGATGAGTAAGTTCTGGTTCGATATGACCAAGGATATCATCCCTAATCATATGATCTCAGTAGATGTAAATGATATGCCTGAGTATTTCAGACAGCCCGCATTTGAGGGAAAGAGCATGCTCTGTAAGAAGCTTAACATGCTGCCCGTAGAGTGTATCGTACGTGGCTATATCACAGGCAGCGGCTGGGCCAGCTATCAGAAGACCGGTGAGGTTTGCGGCATAAAGCTGCCCGAGGGATTAAAGGAGTCAGATAAGCTCCCTGAGCCCATCTATACACCTTCAACAAAGGCTGAGATCGGCGATCATGATGAGAATATCAGCTTTGAGCAGAGCGTTGAGTACTTAGAGAAGCGTTTCCCCGGAAAAGGCGCGGAGTACGCTCAGAAGCTTAAGGACTGTACTATCGCATTATATAAGAAGTGTGCGGATTATGCACTTTCAAAGGGTATCATTATAGCAGATACCAAGTTTGAGTTTGGTCTGGATGAGGATGGCAACATCGTAATAGGCGACGAGATGCTTACTCCAGACAGTTCACGTTTCTGGCCGCTTGACGGATATGAGGCAGGACATTCACAGCCTTCATTCGACAAGCAGTTTGCAAGAGACTGGTTAAAGGCTAATGAGGGCCATAACTGGACTCTGCCTCAGGAAATAGTTGACAAGACTATTGAAAAGTATCTTGAGGGCTACAGAAGACTTACAGGAAAAGAACTTCAGTAAAAATATTTGGGGATTTAACTTTTTAGGGGAAGAAGGCATTTTCTTAAAGAGGTGATTTGAATGAAACAGGGTGGAAAAAGCCCGCTCGGTATGATAGTCGTGGTACTTATAGTACTGGTGGCTGCACTTGGCGGACTTATAGGTTATTCTAAGCTCAGCGCCCAGAATGAACCTGTGTATAAAGGAGTGCTCGGATACTCAAACGATACCGGAAAGACGGTAGTAAACAATAACGGTGAGATAACTACCATTCCGGATAATGTGGTTATGGTCGGCGGCCTGACACAGAGCATGGGGCTGATCTCAGACAGTTTGAATAAATCGGATGATGAAAGCAGTAATGATTCATCGGATAATACAGTGGCAAATACAGACAGTACTTCAACTGTAACCGATGTTCCTGAGACTACCGATACACCACAGGACAGCAACACATCCGATACGGGTACGACCGATACCGATAATAACGCTGTAGAGGAAAACGGTACTCTGAAAAATGTTATCGATAATGCAGCAGAGAATGCCAAGATGCTGATGCTGTATCACGAAAACAGTAAGCAGCTGATGGAATTGCTCGGATATAATGTAACCGATGCAGCAGCAGGAAATCCGATGGATGGTGATATAACTACCATGGATCCGGACAGTGAAAACCCGGATGCCGAGGAGCCCGTAGTTTTCCTTGATATTTACTATCAGGGTACGGATGACCGCAGTGTTGCTAAGATCCAGGAAAGACTGATGCAGCTGGGCTTCATGGAATTCGCAGAGCCTACAGAGCATTATGGTCCCATTACCATGGAGGCTGTAAAGCTTTTCCAGCGTCAGAATGATCTGACACAGGACGGAATCATCGGTCAGCAGACCATAGCGATGTTGTTTGATGAAAACGCTAAGTCATACCTTTTAAAGAAGGGTATGGACGGTGATGATGTAAAGCGTATCCAGACCCGTCTGTACGAACTTGGTTATCTGGCAAAGAAGGAATTGGTTACAGGACATTTCGGCGATGATACCGAGGCAGCAGTTAAGGCTGTTCAGAAGGCTAACTATCTGACAGCAGACGGTAAGATCGGTGTTATGACATTCGAACTTTTATACAGTGAGGAAGTAAAGGCCAATCTTATTTCCTTCGGTGATAAGAGTGATGTCGTATTGGAGTGCCAGAAGAGACTGAAGGAGCTCGGTTATCTGACCACTACTCCCGATGGTTTCTACGGCGAAGATACATTGGCAGCAGTTAAGCTCTTCCAGTCAAGAAACGACTGTATCGTAGACGGTTTCTTAGGACCGTCCACAAGAGAAGCACTTAACAGCAGTAACGCCAAGTCAAACGGTCTGGTACTCGGTGACCAGAATGACACAGTAAAGAAAGTACAGCAGCTCCTTATCAAGTACGGATATCTTGATAAAGGCTGTGATACAGGCTACTTTGGTGATCTGACCGAAAAAGCAGTAAAGAAATTCCAGGCTAACAACGGACTTTCTGCAGACGGAAATGTTGGACAGAAGACCATGGCTAAACTGACCGGTTCAAGTGTAGTTAAGGCAGGCTCAGGAAGTGGCGGCGGTTCCGGCAGTGGTGGCTCGGGCAGTGGCGGATCAGGCAGCGGTGGCTCCGGTAGCGGCGGAGGCGGAACGGTTTCTTATAACCTTTCACCTGACAGCCTGATACAGGTAGCAGAATCCAAGCTTGGCTGTAAGTATGTATGGGGCAGTAAAGGACCTAATACATTTGACTGTTCAGGTTTTGTATACTGGTGTCTGAAGCAGATCGGAGTAAATCAGAGCTACATTACTTCAAAGGGCTGGAGAACTGTTGGTAAGTACAAGAAGATTACAGATTTCAACAGCATCAAGAAGGGTGATATAGTTGTTGTATACGGTCACGTAGGTATCGGTGCCGGTAACGGAGTAGTCATTGATGCTTCTTCGTCAAATGGCAAGGTTGTTAAGAGAACCATGGGTGACTGGTGGAAGAGAAACTTCATCTGTGCATGGAGAATCTTTGACTGACATTAAAACATTGTAATATAAATTGTCATCCTGAGCACTTACTTTTTGCTCAGGATGACAGTTCGTTGTTTTAGAGATATATTAAATTGACGGATATAAAGCATCGGCTATATGGTGCTTTTCAGCAGAAGTTATAGAAAGAGGAAAACCGGTATATTATGGGTTTCATTAAGTTTTTTAGGGAAGAGATGCAGGTCATAAAGGAACGTGACCCGGCTATCAAGACAAAAGCCGAGGTTTTCCTTTATCCGAGTTTTAAAGCCATTATCAGGCACAGATTTGCTCATAAGCTGTATCTGAATAAGCATTATTTCCTGGCAAGACTGGTTTCACAGAGGACTGTCAGAAAGACCGGTATAGAGATACATCCGGGTGCTACGATAGGTAAGGGCTTTTTTATTGATCACGGTACAGGAGTTATTATCGGAGAGACCACTATAATAGGTGATAATGTTACTCTTTATCAGGGCGTGACCCTCGGTGGTACCGGAAAAGAGACCGGCAAGCGTCATCCCACCATAAAGGATAACGTAATGATAGGATCCGGAGCCAAGGTTTTAGGATCATTTACAGTGGGGGAAAACTCCATGATAGGAGCCGGCTCGGTAGTGCTGCAGGAGGTACCTCCGAACTCAACGGTAGTAGGTGTACCCGGCAGGATAGTAAAGCGGGATAATGTGCGTATCCCCAGAGAGACCATGGATCAGGTTAACCTTCCCGACCCTGTTATGGCTTATCTTAATGAATTACGTGATGAAAACAAGAAGCTTAAGGGCGAGATAGATGAGCTGAAGAAGGATTTTGAAGGCTATAAGAATAAGAAGTAATTATAGAAAGCGGTGCAAAATGGTAGTATATTACAGAAGACCCAGAATAGATTATATATCAAGATACAGCTGTCAGCCCCCGGCTGACGTATATTTGGAAGTATAAATAGTTTGAAGCTGTAGATTGAATATATAAATAAGGATGGAAAAGAGTATGAAAATATATAATACACTTACAAAGAGAGTAGAAGATTTTAAAACTAACACACCCGGCAAGGTTGCGATGTACACCTGCGGACCTACAGTATACCATTTTGCACATATAGGAAACTTAAGAAGCTATATCTGCGAGGATGTTCTTGAGAAAACATTAAGATATGTAGGCTATGATGTAAAGCGTGTAATGAATATCACGGATGTAGGACACCTTTCAAGTGACGGTGACACCGGCGAGGACAAGATGCTCAAAGGTGCACAGCGTGAGCATAAGACTGTCATGGAGATAGCTAAGTTTTATACGGACGCATTTTTCTCGGATTGCAAAAAGCTTAACATCAAGACACCTGATGTTGTTGAGCCTGCCACTAACTGCATACCTGAGTTTATCCATATGATAGAGGTGCTTTTGGAGAAGGGCTATGCATATAAGGCAGGAGAGAATATTTACTTTGATACATCCAAACTCAAGGATTATTTTGTGTTCGGCAATCAGAACGAGGATGAGCTGATGGTCGGTGTGCGCGATGATGTAACCGAGGATACAAATAAGAAGAATAAGAACGACTTCGTACTCTGGTTTACAAAGTCAAAGTTTGAAGATCAGGCATTAAAGTGGGACAGCCCTTGGGGCGTTGGATATCCCGGATGGCATATTGAGTGCTCATGCATCAGTATGAAGCATCTGGGCGAGTACATGGATATCCATTGCGGCGGCGTGGATAACATATTCCCTCATCATACAAACGAGATAGCGCAGAGTGAGTCTTACCTGGGACACAAGTGGTGCAATTACTGGTTCCATGTACATCATCTGAATGACAGGGAAGGCAAGATCAGTAAGTCTAAGGGTACATTGCTCACTGTTTCGTACTTAGAGGAACAGAAATACGATCCGTTGGTTTATAGATTTTTCTGCTTACAGTCACATTACAGAAAGCCTTTGGAGTTCTCATTTGATGCACTTGATAATGCAAATGCCGCATATCAGAAGCTTAAGAAGAGATGCCTTGAAGTAAAGGCAGAGGCTGAGAAGAATGCCGGCGCAAGTGTGAACAAAGAAGTATTCGATGAGTTTGATGCTAAGTTCAAGGACGCACTCAGCAATGATATCAACACCTCTATGGCTACCACTCTGGTATATGATGTATTAAAGGCAGATATCAGTGCAACAGATAAGATAGCGCTTATAGAGAGCTTTGATAAAGTACTCAGTCTTGATCTTACAGTAGAAAAAGAGTCTGCAGCACCTGCTGTTGATCCTGAGTTTGAGAAATTTATCTTAGAGCAGATCGAGCTTCGTAAGGCAGCTAAGAAGGAAAAGAACTTCGCAGAGGCCGACAGAATCCGTGCCGAGCTTTTAGCAAAGGGTGTAGTACTGGAAGATACCCGTGAGGGAGTGAAGTGGAGTATCAAATAATTATCCAGTGAGAATATTTAGATAAAAAATGGACAATAAATTTTTATTTGAACAAACAGTAAAGATCCCACAAAAAACACAGGACATCCGCCAGATACCGGCATTGACGCTAGCGTATCTGGGGGATGCTATTTATGAACTCATAATCAGGACTACGCTGGTAGAACAAGGTATGAGTCATGTGGACAGTTTAAATAAGAAGGCATCGGGATATGCCAAAGCACCCACTCAGGCAAAGATTTTCCACATCATAGAGCCTGAACTTAGCGAAGAGGAACTCGGATTTTATAAGAGAGGACGTAACGCCAAGTCGGGAAGCGTGGCAAAAAGCGGGACAGTTGCGGAATATCGTGTAGCCACGGGATTTGAGGCACTTATGGGATATCTTTACCTGTCGGGAAACATTGACAGGATACTGGAGCTGGTCGAAAGAGGAATAAAAGCTGTAGATATATAAATCTTCTTGTGTTTTGGATTATTGGATTGAAGGATGGCAAAGTTTGATAACGGAGAACAAAGATGAGATTCGAAGAATTAACATTAGAGGGCAGAAATGCGATTTTGGAGGCATTTAAAGCAAAAAGAACAATAGATAAGCTCTTTGTGCAGAAGGGATTGAATGACGGTCCGATCAACACTATCCTTAGGGAAGCTAAAAAGACAGATGCGATCATCCAGTTCATGGAAAAAGAAAAACTTGACCAGATGTCACAGACACATAATCACCAGGGAGTTATAGCTTATTCGGCAGCCTATGATTATGCAGAGGTCAGTGAGATACTTGATAAAGCTAAAGAGAAGGGTGAACCTCCGTTTATATTCTTGTTGGATGGTATAGAGGATCCACATAATCTGGGTGCCATCATCAGGACTGCGAACCTTTGCGGAGCACATGGTGTTATTATACCCAAGAGGAGAGCGGTCGGATTGACTTCTACAGTAGCAAAGACCAGTGCCGGAGCGCTCAACTATACGCCTGTAGCTAAAGTTACAAATCTCACAGCCACCATGGAAGAACTCAAGAAGGAAGGCCTCTGGTTTGTATGTGGTGATATGGGCGGAGAGAGCATGTACAAATGTAATCTCAAGGGTCCCATCGGACTTGTTATCGGAAATGAGGGAGAGGGTGTATCGAGGCTTGTAAAAGAGCATTGCGATATCATAGCATCCATCCCTATGAAGGGCGATATTGACTCACTAAATGCCTCCGTCGCAGCTGGTGTACTCGCTTATGAAATTGTAAGGCAGAGAACATGCTGAAATATGACGAAAATATGACAAAGTGGGGGCAAAACGTAAAAAAACTGTAAAAAATTAGGGCTAAAATTCAAAAATAGTCAAAAAAACAGTCCGTTTTTCAAAAAAAGTTGAATTATTTGGGGCAATATGGTATAATTCAATCTATCGTGAAGTTTTAAATAAACTGAATGGAGACGAGACGGATCATGTATGTATTGAAGATTGACCTTCCTACCGGTATTGCTTACTTCACCGGAAAGAAAAAGGTCGTTCAGGGTTGCGAGTCACCCGGACTCACGGGAAACATCGAAGGCGCAAGATTTTTCATGGAAGAGGAAGAAGCAGCTAAATTCTGTAGAATGCTTGTGAAAAAGTATGATATGGAGTTTTATTACTCTGTTGAGGAAAAGAGAGAGCCTGCCCCTGAGCCTGAAGATAAGAAAAATGATGAGGAGAGCTTCATGTCCGAACTCAACAAGGAGCTTGCCGCAGGGGTACTTGACGCCGAAGAGGAAGACGAGAAAAACGGAAAATAAAAATTTTTTAAATTTTATAAAAAAGTGCTTGCAATTTATACAATGCTGTGGTAATATAGCATTCGGACTTCAGAAAAGGGGTTCGTATGCTGCTATAGCTCAGCAGGTAGAGCGCATCCTTGGTAAGGATGAGGTCACCAGTTCGAATCTGGTTAGCAGCTCTGCTGTCACAGGTTCGACAGCTGATAAATATGTGTTTCGAGGTGTGGCTCAGTTTGGCTAGAGCGCCACGTTAGGGACGTGGAGGCCGCAGGTTCAAGTCCTGTCACCTCGACTGAGAGTTTTCAAGGGTTTCGGGTTTCCGGAACCCTTGATTTTTTGTCTTCTGTTCTAAACTTTTTTCTAAACATGTCTTTACAAAAATTTTCCTTGCAAAAACCCTGTACCTATATTATAATTTCAATGGGTAATTATATATCAAAAGGGGATTATGAGAGTTGCCCAAAGAGGATATCAGTGTATTGGAGGTTAATTTTGATATGAGATTAATTACACGTTCGGATTTTGACGGTT
>JAEEVK010000156.1 GCA_016287095.1 Lachnospiraceae bacterium | reverse complement strand
AACCGACTCAAAAGCAGTGCCGACTTTATCTATGCTGGAGCCATCCAAAGCCACCCTGTACAGGTTATAGCTAAGTGTCTTATCATTTTCCTCCACTCCGTATACATAAAGGTAGCCCTCATAAAGGACTGTGTTAAAGGTTATAACATTCTTATAAGTAGCGACGCATGCTTCATTTGCCTGATGCTCACATTCCGGTTTGTTGCACAGAAAAATGCCGGTGTTAGTTTCATTATCATGAAACGCGAGACTCATACCAATCCCGCCGTCATAGTTGGACTTCATGCAATATGGTCTAGGAGCATTGTAAAAGCCAAGATTAAAATAATAACCATATGCATTTTCCATTATATTCATCAGGCCACAATTGTTCATGTCACAGGGAGTATCGCCATTATATTTAACCGTAATATTATCTACATTTATCTTACCTGTACTTTCGTCATTTTCTGTCTTCTCGTTCTTGCCTGCTCCAGCCCCATCATCATTATTAAGGCTGCCTTCATTACTGTTATCGTTGCTGCATCCGGATATATTCATAGACATTAACATTATCAAAATCCATGTCATTATTTTTTTTAAACATTTTTTCATAATATAAGACCTCCCTCATTATGAACATACACATATTTTAACATATATGTTCAAAATGAAAAGAGGTCTTACAGAAGTGGAAAGCATTTATACACAAGCGGTCATTTATACATTCAATATCACTGATATCTTGAACATTCCATCGTTTGTCTCTATCCTAATAGTCCCGCCATGTTTCTCAGCTATACGTTGTATCTGTTTTAAGCCCAGACCATGATTCACTTTGTCGGCTTTAGTCGATACAAAGCTCCCATTTTCCCTGCTAACATCCTTGTAAGGATTTTCGCAGAAAATACACATCAGTTCCATCTGCCTTTGGCTCCTCAATGATATGAATCTATCCGCTACATCCAACTTCTCCACAGCTTCCATAGCATTATCCAGAATATTGGCATACATTGAACATAGTTCATATTCTGAAACACCTATATCTGTATACTCATCCTCAAGAATCATCTTTAGATCTATATTCTTGCTCAAAGCCTGTGAAGCCTTATTCCATAATAATAGATCCAATGCCCTGACTCCTGTTTTCTTTATGTCAGACACTACTGAAGCAGCTCCGGTCAACTCCCTTATATATTTTTTAGCCTCATCGTTCTTTCCGGCATCCATCAGAAAAAGAATAGCTGAAAGATGGTTGTTCATATCATGTTTGATAGTTCTCATTTCATTATACTTCTCATCAATTTCCTTGATATATCTTTGTTCCGATCTTGTCTTTTCAATATTTATCAGCCTTTTATACCCATATTCCAAAAACAATATCAGAAATAGTAACAGTATACCTGTTGCAGTTGAAAAAATCAGGATATTCTTATACGAATTATTAACGATTCTTTCAAAACCGAATAGCGCACGCAGGTCAAAATCAGTATATTTTAATACCACAAATTCAAGTAGAACCGCCAGACTTAAAATCGCAAAGAAACAAACTGTATTCCTTTTTATACTCTTTAATTCCGGAATGCCGTCATTGCTCTCCTTATGTATAAAAAAATATACCAACACAAGCTGAAGTCCAAGGAAAAGCATATAATAAACCACACACTTTATTGCCGTCCTTATCACCAAAAGCATTCCAACGCTGATATCCAGCGTACAAAGCCTGTAACCCGGCACAGATTGCATAGGGAATCTTAATCCCCCGATTTCAAATGTCCGGTTTATAGCCATTGCCTCACTTATAAACAGCAGAAGGCCGCCCACAAGGAACAGAATTCTGAACACCTTATTTAGATTTCTGCTAAAGAATTCAACCCCCGCTGTTTTAAAATATGAAGCAGCTATAACAGAACATATGGCAACCATCAAAACTGCCATCAAATCCCCAAACGGATCACCAAACAGTTTTTCAATTCCTGCAAAAACATACGCTCTCGCCCGAACTTCAGTAAGTGCCAGGTAATCTGCTCCCTTACTCTTAATATCCTCTCGTACATCATCGCCAAAAACCTTAAGGCTTGAAAGTTTTCTCGAATTTTCTACAATATAATTTACATATGTTTCATATGACTTTGCAAATTCAAGGCTCCGGTATACTACGTTATATAATTCCAGATGTTCATCAATCCAGGCCTCAGTATAACCTTTGTAAAGCTCAGCTGTTTCCCTTATTTCTTCAACTGTGTATCTCTGACCATCTATGAGGATGTATTGCCTGTCCCGATTTGCAATAGCCTCATCGGCTTTTTTCTCGATTATCAGGTTATGATATTTACTGAGACTGATTAATTCATTTCTGTAATATTGTATTTTTTCTTCATATTCTTCATAACTGATGTCACCCAATATTTCATTGGTCAAACTAACCATATCAGAAGAAAGCCTAAAAGACACATTGCTATTATTGTAATTATTTTCTGCCTGTTTATTCTTCTCAAAATCAAGTTCATACAACTGATTTCTGTTATAAAAAAACACTACAAAATATCCAAATATTATGCAGGCAAGCATCCCCAATATGAACCGGCACAGATCCTTTTTCATAGCTTTGTTCCCTTCACTTTGGTCAAAACAGCCCCCAATACATCATTCCTTTTACGGCGGCTAAGGGGAAGCTCTCTGCCGTTCGACATCGTTACAGTATCATTTCCTATTCTTTTTATCTCACTGATATTTACGAATATTGACTTGTAAACCTCCACGAAATCACTGCCGAGCAGCATCTCAGACACCTTACTTATACTGAGCTGGCTGAATATTTCTTCCATTTCTCTATTCTCAGGAATACAGCCCGTCAAAGAGGCATTGATATTCTTCCTATCACCGGATTCAATAGATTTTACAAACATATTCCCTACATTACTCCAGATCACGAATTTGCTCCCGCGACCATCAGATTCAACCCAAAAAAGCTCCTTAAGTTTTATCAAAGCAGTGCCTCCGTTTTTCAGAGCAACAGCAATGGTGCCTGATTTCTGCCTTTCCATAAACCTGTCCAGAGCCTCAGGCAATCTAATATCCATATCCTTCTTTACCACATAGTCCAAAGCATCGACGCTGTAGCCCTGGTATGCCCTGTTTTCTATCCCTGTCACGAAAATGATAGGTGTATCCACTGATTTTGCTCTTAGCTGCTTCGCAATCTCCATCCCGTCACTGCGCTTCATCTGCAGATCCATCAGTATCAGATCATACTGCTTGCCTTCATCTATTTTTGCTGGCAACAAAGAAGCATCTGTATAAGAGTCCGTATTTATGCTGACCTGTCTTTCTTTAAAGTATTCAACCACCTTGTTCTTTATCAGTTCAAGATATATATGCTCATCTTCACAAATCGCTATTCTCATTTTTATCCCGTCCCTATAATTGACAAAGCGATGCCAATAAAGCACCGCTTTTAGTATATCATATATTTAGATGATTTGTAACCCATTTTTGCAGAAGTGGCCGAATTCTTTACAAATGTGGTAACTGCTCTCCAGCAATCAAAATGCGTGAACTACATCGGTAATCGAATTACCGAGCATCAAGTGCGCGTGGCAAGCCACGTAGGTCTTGAGGTGCGTCCATGACACCCATACTGCTACCTGTAAAGGTTACACAGCTACTTTAATTATCATTGTGTTATCAAGCCCGGAAACGGGCATAGCTATTGTGACACCCAAAACAGCACTATACTTCCGAAGGATATTATAGGCCCCGACTGCATCCGCGTTATACAGATGCTTATCGTCGATATACAGACCACGTTTAACCCGATTCTTTTTGACCGCAAATGTTTCAGATACATATTCCGATGTCGGAGCACACTGGCTGGAATACGATTCTTCCTGTCTTATCAGCCTGATCCCGTACATCTTCAGCTTGTACTCCAGCATTGTATAGATCTGAGCGAAAGGCAGGGAATGCAGTTTCTGGTTGGTCTTATGCCCAAGGTCATTGTCCCTGCGTATACCTGTGATATCACCGATCACGACCATATTGATACCGTTACTCCTACAGTAATCCGCTATGTACCTTGTTATCTTATGAAGATAATCCTTTATTGCGTGCCGCTTATCCCTATAAAGTTTCAGTAAATGTCCGGATGGTTTTGGATACTTTATGCCCTTGGCTGCCTGAACTTTCGCCCATTGTGACTGTACCCTTGATATTTCCTTATCAAACCTGTGGGCTATGGAAAGGTATTTTCTGCCGGCTATAAAGCTCTTCCCACTATTGTCATAACAGGTCATAAGGTTATGCAGGCCGAGATCTATTGACAGGTACTTTCCATTATCGGGCAGTGTATCAATATCGGCTATCTCGTAGACGACTATCAGTCTGCATATCCCGTTATTCTGTGGAGGATATATCCTGATCTGTTTTATGACATCAGTACTTTGAAAAATCCTGTTTTTCAAGAAAAGGTAGTTGTTACCGATGCCATATTCAGACAACATATATCCCTTTAATGCCTTAGGGATTGACAGTCTGACAGTGTCAGAACCCGGTTCATGGACGATGCCGTTCTGCATGTAGGTAATGGCTATATTATCCTGTTTATAACGGGGAGGCCTGGGGTTCTGGATCCCTCCGGTCTTCAGCAGCCGGTAGAAAGACTTCCAGGATTTGTCCAGCAGCTTGCATATCTCCTGAGCAGTCTGGGACGGCAGGGACTTATACCAGATGTTGGCCTTGTGTGCAGACTTCTGATAATACCAGTCAGGATACCTTGCAAGACCCAGTTCCTTATAGTTGTTCCGTTCGTAATTGCAGACATTCCAGAGCTTGGATGCTGCATAGCACATATGTCCGATAATGTTTGCAGATGAGTCATCCGGCCTGACAGTGGTCTCATGTGACAGCAGCATGGTTATTCCTCCCTCAGTATGATTTGCTTTGGTGTTCAATGTATCTGCGGATGTTTTCCTCGGATACGGAACCGATTGTCTCACAATAATACGAATGGTTCCAAAGCTCGCCCTTCCACAGTTTCTGCCGTATCGCAGGGAACCGTTCAAACAGCTTTCGTCCGGTGATCCCTTTCAGATATTTTACGATATCTGTAACTGAAAGCTTAGGCGGAGCAGTTACGAAGCAGTGGACATGATCACATTCACCGCATTCAAAAAGCTGTACCGTAAAACCCTTGTCCGCGGCTATCTGACAGACCAGATCCTTTAGATATAGCTCGACCTCAGTATCCAGGACTTTGCGACGGTATTTTACAGACCATACCACATGGTAATTGATATTGCACACAGATGTGCGATAATGTATAAGATTTTCTTTCATGCATATAGTATACCACATGAGAAATAAAAAAGCAAGAAAAAACGAACAACTGTTCATATATTTCGTCGCTTTCTTGCATAGTATTAATAAAAATCAAGTCGCTTTCATCTCGGCACTTGAAGAACCGAGGATTCCCGCTCGTTTTCCTAAAATAAAAAAAGACCCCTAAAAATGAGGAGAAGCCCAACAGAGGGGGGAGGAGACTGTTGAGCTTAAAAGTTTATGAAAAAAATATTTTGAAAAACCCTAGAGGTTTTCTGCTTTTCACTGTAATCAA
>JAEEVK010000155.1 GCA_016287095.1 Lachnospiraceae bacterium | reverse complement strand
TGGGATACAGTACCATTATAACCATTGCTCCGATGCTCCTGGTTATAGGTGCGGTAATAATCATGCAGCTCCTGTTAGGATTCTCGAAGCTTGATTATTTCTCAAGAGAGCTTTATGCATGTACAGTTCTTTATATATTCATATTTGGTTTGCTTACGGCTTCACCTTTTAATGCCGTGCTGTCAAGATATCTGTCCGATATAATTTATGACGAGAAGTATCAGGATATTCTCCCGTGCTACTATCTGGGTTTGGGCATGAATACTGTGTTCAGTGCGATATTCGGAATACCTTTCTGTATCTGGGAGCTGATAGTTGGCAAGGTATCTATAGTATTTGTATTTGCAGGATATTGCGGATATATGGCACTTGTTCTTGTATTTTATTCAATGCTTTATCTGTCAATCTGTAAGGATTATGGACGGATTTCGCTGTACTTCCTTTTTGGAATGGGACTGACAGTTTTGCTTTCGTTTATCTTGAATAAAGTATTTGGCATGAGTACTACTTTGGCTATGCTGATCGGTCTGGATGCGGGTTTTGCACTTACAGCGACCTTGGAGATGGCACTGGTCAGAAGTTATTTCCGTGAGAACAGCGGAAACTACAGGGCGGTACTCCATTACTTTAAAAAATACTGGCAGCTGGTAGTTACCAACTTCCTTTATACTCTTGGACTTTATATTCATAATTTTGTATTCTGGACAACAGAGATGAGGATGGTAGTTGCAGATACATTCGTATGCATGACTACTTATGATATGGCAACATGTCTTGCGATGTTTACGAATATTTCTGCAAGTGTAATTCTGATATCCCGTATGGAAATGAATTTCCATGACCGATATAAAAAATATTCTGAGGCTGTTATCGGCGGTCGAGGTATGGACATCGCAAACGCAAAAAGCAGGATGTTTGAGCAGTTAAAGCATGAGATAATGAATCTGGTACGTCTGCAGTTTATTGTTACAGTTATAGTGTTCCTGCTCTTTATTATATTTATGCCGATGTTTGGCTTCGGCGGCGTTATCCTTCAGATATACCCTTGCTTAGCAGCAGGATATTTTATAATGTTCCTTATGTACAGTTTGATCATTTTCCTGTATTACTTCAGCGATTTAAACGGAGCGATGGGAACAGCTTTTGCTTTTTGTGCCTCAACACTTCTGGGCAGTATAGTATCGTGCCATCTGACTACGATCTGGTTTGGTCTCGGTTTGGTGATCGGTGCTTTTGTAGGTTTTACCGTAGCATATTTCAGATTGCGTTATATCGAAAAACATCTGGATGTGCATATCTTCTGTAACGGAAATCTCTTAGACAGAGGACCAGGTAAGGAGCAGCCCAGCAGTATAGTGTTTAACAGAAAATCGGTAAGTAGCAGGAAAGAAATGAAAAAATCTTAAGGAGGCTTAAGATGAACCAATATGGTTTAGTTGTTCAAATTCTTTTGATTGCAGCAGGTGTAATTATTTTAGTGATTGATGTGGCGCTACTGGCCAAAAGAAAACTATCGGAACCGATATCCGTAACATGGGGATTTGCTGCTATAATATTTATACTGGCAGGTATTTTTCTAAGACCTAACGGGTGGATTAATTATATCAGTCCGGCGGGACTGATAATGCTGTCAATCCTGGGAGTACTGGCTCTTATCGGGTTATTCATGGCAAGTTCAAGAATGAGCGAGCTGATCAGGAAAAATACTGAGATGGCTATGAACATTTCGCTGCTTAATCAGGAAATAGTTGAGCTAAAAAAGGACATAGCAGAAAACCATAAAAGAATAGAAGAAAAATTGAAATGAATCGGAACAGAAAGAGCGTATTATTTGTTATAAATACAATGGGTCGTGCCGGTGCCGAAACAGCACTTGTGGAGCTTTTACGGAGAATCGACAAGGAAAAGTATGATGTTTCACTTTATGTACTTACCGGTCAGGGTGAGATGATGGACAAGATTCCTGATGGTGTTAAGCTCATAAACAGAAATATAGATACAAATTCGGTGCATGACTCACTGGGAAGAAAACACTTAGCAAGAAAAGTGGCATATGCTTTGCTGAAAGAAGCAAACGGCGTAAGGCTAATGCCATATTTCATAAAAAACGGAACGGTTATGCTGAAAAAAGGTCAGATATTACCGGAAAAACTATTATGGAGACCCATTTCTGACGCTGCTTCAAGGCCGAGGAAAAAATATGATATAGCTGTTTCGTATATTGAGGGGGCTGCCGCATATTATGTGGCGGACCATGTTGAAGCGGACAGGAAAGTGGCTTTTATCCATGTAGATTATAAAAAAGCCGGATATACCAGAGAGCTTGACAGGGATTGTTATCTTAAGTTTGATAAGATATTTGGCGTGTCGGATGAAGTTGCGGATGTATTTAAAGAGGTTTATCCCGAGATCAGCGATAAAGTAGGAGTATTTCATAACCTGCTGAACAATGAGGCTATTATAGAGAAGTCAAAGCTGGGTAATGGCTTTAATGATGATTTTTCGGGCATAAGGATACTTACCGTTGGAAGACTGATGAAGCAAAAGGCTTTTGAGGTTTCTATACATGCAGCTAAGCTATTAAAGGAAAACGGTGAAAATATACGATGGTATGTTTTAGGTGAAGGAGATCAGCATAGCAAGCTGGCGGCACTTATACAGAAATTAGGGCTGGATGAAGATTTTAAACTGCTAGGTGCTACGGAAAATCCGTATCCCTACTTTAAAGAGGCAGATTTATATGTGCATTGCAGCCGTTTTGAGGGAAAGAGCATTGCGGTCCAGGAGGCTCAGATTTTGGGCAAACCCATTATAGTATCTGATTGCAGTGGGAACAGGGAACAGGTAACCCATGGGGAGGATGGTCTTATCTGTGAGTTTAACCCTAAGGCTATAGCAAAGGCTATAAAGGAATTGCTGTCTGATGAAGTATTAAGGGAAAAACTGGCAAAAAATGCTCTGAAAAGGAATATGAACAGTGGAGAAGAAGTAAAAAAAATATTTGAAGACTGAAGGCGGTGATTTATTTTGAGCAAAACAGGGAAGGAATTGCTGATAATCATCCCGGCTTACAACGAGGCGAAAACAATCGGGGGGTTGTTGGACAGCCTTGAAAACACCGGCATTACCGAATGGGCAGACATTCTGGTAATGAATGATGCATCGAGTGACGGTACCGGAAAACTGGTTAGGGCCAGAGGGTATCGTGTAGTAACCCATATATTTAATCTCGGATACGGCAGCGGACTGCAGCTGGGCTACAAGTATGCTGCAAGAAATCAGTATAAATATGTTATACAGATGGATGCGGACGGGCAGCATGATGTATCAAATGTAAAGGTACTGTATGATGCTTTAAAGACCAAGGATGGAAATGGAGAGCAGCCGGATATAGTTCTCGGATCGAGGTTTGTTGAAGGAGCTACTCCTTTTAAGATAAGTGCAGCAAAAAAAGTAGCTATAAAGTTTTTCCGATTCCTGATCAAGCTGTTGGGACATCAGAAGGTTATGGATCCCACTACGGGATTGCAGGGCTTAAGCTACAGGGCATTTTATTTTTACTCAAGATACAATCATTTTGATGACAGATATCCGGATGCAAATATGATACTGCAGATGCTGCTGCTTGGCTTTAATATAGTTGAAATACCTGCAGTAATGCATCAAAGGGAAACCGGAACAAGCATGCATTCGGGACTTAAGCCCATATTTTACATGATAAGGATGATGTATTCGATAATAGCAGTATGGCTTAGGATAAAGATCTACCACACCGATTTGGAAGGTGCCGTACATGATAAGGTGGTTAAAAAGAAATAACAGATATAAGGGATTTAGGGCAGAGGTACTTAATGAGAGTACCTCTGTATTAAATAATCCCTGTAGAGGATGGTTCACCCTGTACAGCTTTGCCGTCGAGGAGGACTTTGACCTTAGACAGAGATTCGTTTTATCCGATGAGGAAAGTCTGGTACTTATCCTGGCAGATATAGGGGCATACAGGGATAATGAAAACCTGGAAGAAGCTCTTTTAAGAATAGAAAAGATTATTAACTACTTTTATGAAAACGGAAAAGACATAATACTTCGCATCGCTTATGATCATGAAGGAAAAGGAATGGAAAAGGAACCATCTTCTTTTAAGATGGTCTTAAAGCATGCAGAACAGATAGCTGATTTTATCAGCAAAAATAAAGAAAAGATTTTTTTATATCAGGGTTTACTTATCGGCAGGTGGGGTGAAATGCATACCTCCAAGTTTACTGATACGGAAAAATTAAAGGAGTTAAATGCAGTATTTGAAAAAGTCCTGAAAAATGACATGTACAGAGCTGTCAGAAAGCCGGTACAGTGGAGAATGATCCGTTTTAGAACAAATACCGATGATGTTAAAACAGATAACCTTGGTATTTTTAATGACGGAATGTTTGGATCGGATTCTGACCTTGGGACATTTGACAGTACAAATAAGGGAGATACGAGCTGGAGTAAGGCATGGAACAGGGAAAATGAAACAGAATTCATCGGTAGCATTGCCTGTACGGTCCCTGTAGGAGGAGAAGCTTTATTTGGTGAGGGTTTTGTCGCCGTGAATGACCCGTCGAGATATATTTCTGAACTGTCTAAGCTAAAGGTAACATATTTAAACGGACATTATGATGAAAAGCTTATAGAGTATTGGAAGAAAACTGCATTTATCGGAAAAGGAATCTGGGGTAAGAGCAGCTGCTATGATTATATAGGAGCTCATCTGGGATACCGGTTTGTGATAAGAAATGTTGAAGCGGAAAAGAACGGAGAAAATATAATTTTAAAGGTTAAAATAGAAAATTCTGGGTTTGCGGATATATATAAGGAAACCTGCCTTTATCTGGCAGTTACAGGCAAAAATGAAAGCACTAAAATATTTTCGGAAAATCTTAACGGTTGTCATCCGGGAGAAACTAAAGAATACTCGATAGAAATACCCAAAACAACCGGTAAGGTATATATTTATGCTGTGTATGCCGGGGGAAAAATATATTTTGCCAATGAGCCGGTATCGACTGATGGGAAAATACTTTTAGGTGAAATAACAGAGTAAGAAAAGCAGGACTTAGCGGAGGAAATAGTGGACACATTTTATTGGATACTTCAATATATATGGGTTTTGATATCATATATTTTTATAATGTATATCTGGCCTTCGGTGGTGTTTAAAAAGCACCTCGCCGGAAAATCAAGAACCTATAGGTTTGCGTTTTGCACTGTGGTGATGGTGGCACTGATAAATATTGCCTGTATAGCGCTTGGTCTGCCGTATTTATTGTATGGCTGGTTATATCGGCTGATCTTCTACGGAGTGTTTTTATTTTCACTGTTAAGAGGAAAAAAAATAAACCGGACCGTGATCAGGAAATTTAAAAACCTCATAGGCGGAACATACGGATTTAAAAGTATGTTATCGGATGTTTTTAAATATATTATGAGTTATGTGAAAAAAACAGCCCGTCTTTTTACGGAAGGGATGAAGGGCTGCTGGTTCGAGTATATTACTCTTGCGATCCTGGTGATCTTCGGACTTGTATATTTTTCCTATGGGGCGTTTAATGACTATTCTTTCGGA
>JAEEVK010000154.1 GCA_016287095.1 Lachnospiraceae bacterium | reverse complement strand
CCGGTGAAAAGATCGACATCAGGGTAAAAGGCAGAAGAAGCGTTGTTGACCGCATAACTGCAGATGATTTTGTTGCAACAGCGGATTTCAGTTCGTTTTCAAGCATGAAAATGGTACCCATAGAGATAGTCTGCACCGATGAACATGCCCAGGAGCTGACATGTACACCTAAGACCGATTCAATGGCCATCATCTTAGAGGATGAGAGCTCTGTTTCTAAGAGCATACGTATCGACAGGGAAGGCAGTGTAAAGGAAGGATACTATCTGTACGATTTTTCAACAGATACAAGTCTTGTAACCGTAAACGGTGCTGAAAGCCAGGTCGCTGCAGTAAAGGATGTTGTTGCTGTAATTTCTCTTGACGGTATGAAGGATACGGATGATATAGTAGTATCACTTTATGCGGAAAATGAGGACGGTGAGAGGATTGATGCCAAAAAGATCACCCTTACACCTGAGACTGTTACAGTACATCTGACTATCAATCCTATAAAGGCTATCCCTCTGGTTGTCAGGACCACAGGTGATCCTGCACAGCATTATTATATCGGCGAGATAGAATATGCACCTAAAACCGTACAGGTAACTGCCGATCCGATAGTACTTGACAGACTCATGGCTTTGGATATAGCAGTACCTATCGATGAAGCGGACACCGATATCGAAAAGCAGATAAACCTTGACGAATATATTGACGAACACTATGATAACACGGGATTAAAGATTGTCGACCAGAATAAGACCATGGGCATCAAGATCCCGGTGATCAAAAAGAGTGAAATGAACCTTGATGTTAAACCTGAAAATGTTGATGTCAGAGGAAACGATCCCCAGTATCAGTACACTATGACATCAGGCTGGATGTCAAAGATTCTTGTAAGAGGAAAGGAAGAAGAACTGGCCAATATTGAGGTATCGGACTTTAATCTTTATGTTGATGTAACCGGCATGACTGTCGGAAGTTATCCGATGGATCTAAAGAGTGACTATATTGGTGACCTTGAAATAGAACCCGGTAAGGTGAACATTGCCATATCGGAGATTGCTAATGTGCCCGAAACATCGGCTGAAATTGTAGAACAGTAAAATGAAAGATTTTATTTATAATTTAAAAAAATTCAGGTTTCTGTTTTGGGAGCTTGTAAAGAAGGATATAAAACTGAAATACAGAAGCTCGGTGCTGGGAGTGTTCTGGACTTTGCTGGAACCGCTCCTTACCATGATAGTGCTGACGCTTGTATTTTCAAATCTGCTGGGAAAGGGTGATGATAATTTCCCGGTATATATCCTTTGCGGAAGACTTCTTTACAGTTTTTTCTCAAACGGGACCAAGGTAGCTTTGAAATCTGTCAGAAAGCATGGCAGCATGATAGGAAAGGTGTATGTCCCTAAGTACATGTATCCGCTTTCTGCAGTGGTTTCAAACTACATAATGTTTATCATATCCCTTGTGGTACTGGCCGGTGTTATGATATTTGAGCAGGTTAAGATCACGGTATATCTGCTCCAGGCATTTATCCCTATGATCATAATCCTTATCATGACCATGGGTGTCGGACTGATACTTGCAACCTTTGATGTATTTTTCAGAGATCTTGAATATCTGTGGACAGTATTTCTGATGCTTATCATGTACACCTGTGCGATATTCTATAAGGTGGATAATCTGAAGACTGCGGCTAATGAGATGATATTTAAGTGCAATCCTTTGTACTCTGTTATCTCAATGTTCAGGGATGCGGTTTTTGGACGCAGTATAATGGACAATTCATATAACCTGTGGTTTTCTCTGTGCTTCTCATTGGGAGTATTCCTAATCGGGATCCTGGTATTTTGGAGAAAGCAGGATAAATTTATTCTGTATGTATAATAATTATTTGCTACAATTAGGAAGAAAATGGAAGAAATAAATAAAGATATACCAACTGACGAGCCGGTTGCAGAAACTAGCGTCAATACGGTGCCTGCGGATGTGAATCCGGATATACAGGCGACGGGTGAAGTACCTGCTCCGAAGAAGAAAAAAAAGAAGAAGAAAAAGCTTCCGCCCAAGGTGATAGTGGTTGAAAACCTGGGAGTCAGATTCAGGATACAGGAACAGAAGGTGGATTCCTTAAAGGAGTATTTTGTTAGGCTGGTAAAAAGAAAGCTTAACTACAAGGAATTCTGGGCACTGAGGGAAGTAAACCTTTCAATAAGAAAGGGTGACCGTGTCGGTATCCTGGGACTTAACGGTGCCGGAAAATCCACGCTGCTTAAGTGTATAGCGGGAGTTTTAAAACCCACCGAGGGATCGGTTACGGTAAAAGGAAACATAGTACCTTTGCTGGAGCTCGGTGCGGGATTTGACAAGGATTATACGGGCGCTGAGAATATCTTTTTCTATGGAAGCATGCTTGGGTATTCTAAGGCGTTTATCAAAGAGCGTTTTAATGAGATAGTTGAATTTTCGGAGCTTGGAAGCTTTATAAATGTGCCGGTAAAGAATTATTCTTCGGGTATGAAGGCGAGGCTTGGGTTTTCAATAGCTACGATTGTTGAACCGGAAATCCTGATACTTGACGAGGTTTTATCGGTCGGAGATGCCAAGTTTAGGAAGAAGAGTGCCAAGAAGCTCACAAAGATGATGAAAAAGGGTGTAACGGTGCTTTTTGTTTCACATTCAAGCAGTCAGGTGCTGGAAAACTGTAACAAGGCAATAATCCTTGAACACGGGCATGTCATAGCATCGGGCAAAGCAGAGAAGATATGTGCACAGTATGAGGAAATGATCGGGGTTAAGGATACTGATTGATGCATATATTAATGTTAATTGGAGACTTAAAATGAAAATAAGTGTCATAATCCCTCATTACAGAGGCTCAGCATATCTGAAGGATGCTCTGGAAAGTCTGAGATTACAGGGATATCCGGAGCTTGAAGTACTGCTGGTAAAAGATGGCTGTGAAGAGGATTTAGTGGACCTTCCGGAAGAATATAAAGTCCTGAATATCAAGGTTTTTGACACAGGCGCAAAACCCGGAAAGCCCAAGGGAGTTGCTGCAGCCAGAAATCTTGGATTAAAGAATGCAAGTGGAGATTATATCTTATTCTTAGACAGTGATGATTATCTTTCGGACGGATATTTCTCGGCTCTTCTGGATATGGCTCAAAAGTATCCCGAGGCCATGATCAGGTCATCTAAGAAGAAGACATATTTTAAGCGTGAGGGACAGCTGCTGCGTGAGGAGCAGAAAAGACAGCAGGAGCAGGCGGAAAGCTCTGAGACCGATGATGACGAGGCCGAAAATCCCGAGGACGCAAACGAAGGCGATGAGCTGGACGAAATGAGCGAGGACTCCGAGGCTGTACAGGAAAGGTTCAAATTCGGATCTGCCACGGTACTCGGCATTTTGATACCAAAGCGCTATATAGATACGGTTTTTGATGAGAAATACAGGTATTACAGTGATCTGCCTTTTATGAGCCGTATATGCAGGAATGCACCTATCATTAGCTGCAGGGACGTAAGATATTATAAAAGGACTCACAATGATGCTATAAGGATGCCGTCGCTTCTCCAGGAGGAGAAAGAGGGAAAAGGCAAGGAATTTATAGAAAGTCTGAATGATGCCTGGCAGAGTGCCGGACAGGGGCCGGTTTTTACACCGATACTCACAAGCGAGTATGCGTTAAGCCAGCCAAATTTCAATCCTAATCTTTCGTATGTTGAGACATACACCTTAAGTTATGTTTTAAGAAAACTGACAAAGGGAAAACATCCTGTCGGACTGACTAAGTGGACAGATAAGGAGATTGGGGCATTTACTCCGTTTTTTGAAAAGATTCCGGCAGCAAAGATAAAAAGGTACAATTTCTGGAAACGCAAGATAATTAAGAAGATAGCTGCAGGAAATGTAACAGGTGCAAGAAAGACTGCGAACCTTTATTCCATGAAGAGGAAGAAGAGAGGCTTACTCGGTACTCCGATGCAATGGAAATGGAATATTTACAAGAGAATATTCCGCAAAAAGCCTGTAAGAAAGGATATCGTGCTTTTCGAGAGCTTCCTGGGCAGGAGTTATGGAGACAGCCCCAGATATATTTATGAGTATCTGGTAAAATTACAGTCGGAAGGCCGGCTTTCCAAAGAGACAAATATCCCGGATAATGCCACTTTTATATGGATGATAGACAATAAGGCGGCCAAGATCCCGGGAAAGCATAAACAGGTTAAATTCAATTCATTAAAATATTTTTACTATGTAGCCCGTTGCTCGGTATGGGTAACCAACATGCGTCAGCCGTCATGGTATGTAAAGAGAGATGGCGTTACTCTGCTGGAATGCTGGCATGGTACTCCGTTAAAGAGGCTTGTTTTTGATATGGAGGATGTACATTCCGCAAGCCCTAAGTACAAGATGACGGTATACAACCAGTCGAGGATGTGGGATTATCTGATTTCGGATAACAGGTTTTCGACCGAGTGCTTTATGAGCTGCTTCCTGTTCCCTCAGGAGAGGATACTGGAACTGGGCTACCCCAGAAACGATTTGCTTTACGGCGATGACAGGGAGGAAAGAGCCAGAGCCATAAAAGAAAAACTTGGGATACCTCTGGATAAAAAGGTTGTGCTCTATGCACCGACCTGGAGGGATGATGATTACTACGGTCCGGCACAGTATAAGTTTGATCTGCCTCTGGACCTGGAGATGATGAAGAGTCTGAGGGACGAATATTACTTTGTACTGAGGACACATTATTTTATAGCGGATCATCTGAATATCCCGAAAGAGGATGCGGATTTTGTATCGGATCAGAGCAGGTACAACGATATCGGAGAGCTATACCTGATATCTGATATTCTGATAACGGATTATTCGTCGGTATTCTTTGACTTTGCAAATTTAAGAAGACCTATACTTTTCTTTGTATACGACTTCGAAAAGTATGCGGGAGTGCTCAGGGGCTTCTATTTTGACATGACTACGGGATGTCCCGGACCTTTACTCAAGACGAACGGGGAAATACACGATGCTCTCAAAAACATCGACAAGGTAGAGGCAGAATACGCAGATAAATACAAGGAGTTCTGTGACAGATTCTGTTACCTGGACGACGGACACGCATCCGAGAGGATCGTGAAGAAGGTTTTCGGAAAATAAACAAAGGCTGACTGATGAAGTGCATATGATATATAGTCATATCTAAAAAGTGATACGAAATACATATGAAGATAAAAAATATAGTAAAAAGAACATTGGTCTCTTTTTATAGGTATATGGCTCATGCCTTCCCTTTGTGCTGCAGCAAGGCAATGTTTATGAGCAATATGGGAAGAAACTACTCCGGAAATGTCAGGGCAATCTTTGAGAAAATGAAGGAAGATGACCGGTTTTCCAAGTATAAGAAGATCTGGGCATTTAACGGGGATTTCTTTGCAAGTGTAAAAAAATACGGAAAAAGCATGCTGCCGCAGGGCTGTAAGATAGTAAGATACGGTGGTATCAGGTATTATTTCCATATGGCTACCGCAGGACTCTGGATATTTGATACCAGACAGGAGCCGTATCTCATTAAACGCAAGGGCAATACATATTTCCAGACCTGGCATGGGACTCCGTTAAAGAAACTCGGTCTTGATATCGAAAAGATCAACATGACCGGTGAGGACAGGTCCACCAGGGAATATAGGATGGCATTCCTGCAGGAGTCAGCCAAGTGGGATTATCTGC
>JAEEVK010000034.1 GCA_016287095.1 Lachnospiraceae bacterium | reverse complement strand
TCCGATTCAAATACATAATTTATCATTTTCAGGGTATCATTCAGCGTTTCCTGCAGTTATCAACCTGGACAAACCAATAAACCATACCATTTTCTTTTACATCATCAACTTTTACTCTATAATCCTGACCAGTCATTTTCGAAACAATAGAATAGTATCCATCTGAATCTTTCTTGTACTTAGAGTATTTCTTGTCATGCTCATCTCCCCAAATAGTATGATGAATAAATTTATTAATTGAAACAATAGCTCCCAAATCAGTATTATCATAGTAATAATAATAATGCATTTTGGTATCTGTAATAATCGCTCTCCAAACCCCCTTAACAAGAGCTCTTTGCCCCTCTTCTTCTGCCTCCTTGTTTAATTCGTTAATGTAGTTTTTAAAGCCTTTGCTTTGAAACAGCGTAACTGTTGTGTCTAATACCGATGCATAATCCTCATCTAATTTGTTTGCTGTATATAGATCAACCTGTTCATAAATATGCTTTCCAACAGCAAGTGCTTTAGCTCCCAAGGCTACAATTGGATGATCCTTATATACTACATCTTCACAGTAAACATCTACCACAGTCATTTTAGTTCCATCCCAGTCCTCAGTAGTAATATTCCCATCATATCCTTTTGTTTTTACCCATTCTAATAGTTGGTTATAGTTAAGTAGTGTAGCTTCATCATAATCAATCTTAGAATAATCTATTGTAGGCACAGTGTAAGAAAACTCTGCCCAATCAGAGTAATAAAATCTGGTTTCCACATTCTTTACTGAGCGAATATACAATTTAATATTTTCACCCATTTCTACGCCTGTAAGATCAACGCCCGGTGTGTCAAAAATGTTAGAATTCGAATTCCATTTTACTTCATATCCTGTAGCTCCTTCAACTGCTTCCCAGCAAATATGAATATAGCTCCCATCTAAATCTTTTTCTATATTCTTTGGCATTGCCAAATTCACTGCAATTTCAAAGGTCTTACTCTCTGCCCAATCAGAATAATCAACATGGTTTTTCTCTTCATGAACTGCTCTTACTCTAAAGGCATATAAATACCCTTCTTGAAGGTTATCAATTCCACAGGAATTAACTTTAGAAACCAGAGTTTGACCATTTCCATATTCAATTTCATAATAATCCGCATCAGAAACTCTATCCCATGTTAAGTACATTTTTTTAGGGTTATCTTGTTTAAGGTATATGTTATTGGGTTTCGATAACTCCAAACTTTTAGATTCAG
This sequence comes from Lachnospiraceae bacterium, assembly GCA_016287095.1. Classification (GTDB taxonomy): domain Bacteria; phylum Bacillota; class Clostridia; order Lachnospirales; family Lachnospiraceae; genus RUG11977. The sequence goes on along the minus strand of JAEEVK010000034.1, from coordinate 27,481 downwards.
GTTTATTGTCAACAATGTCAATGTTGTCATTATTGTTACCAACATCATTTTTAACGGCAATACTATCCTCGGATATCTTCTGCGCTATACCATCATCGTCAAGCGAACTACAACCACTCACACTTAAAATACACAGTACAAAGATAAAAAAATATAGTTTTTTCATTTTTCTCCCTTCTTTCAAAGCAAATAACAATAAAGCAGACATAGCAAAGAACCCATATAGCTCTCAGTTATGTCTGTATTTTTTCATATTAAATTTGCGCACATAAATGAGCCCAAGTTATTAACCTCCAGCTCGTAATTACGGTATAAGTATATAATATGCCTTGCTTGAAAACTCTGTCCGTTATCATATCATTTGTCAAGCCTATTCTGTATTTAATATTTTTTTAACAATTCCGATTATACTCTTATTTCAACTGCTGTGTCAAGCAGATTTCAATGTACACAGCCCCTTTTATTTCATACTTCCGTCAATAAAATCATTCTGCATATCGATAACAATCAAAGTTTTCATATTCAATCCTTTCTGCATTACCATTATTAGCTCATCAACATAATCCATTGTCAGTAAACATTTGGTTAACGGCTATAACTCATAAATGGATTTCCGTATCCTCTGGCGGGTTATCTCGACAAGTCCCAAAGGTGTCATATCTATAAGCCTTGTTGTGATATGATCCTTGGCCAGTTCATCCTTAAGTACATTAAGAAGTTGCTTTCTGTGCTCCTCTTTTTTCATATCAATAAAGTCAACAATTATGATACCCGAAAGATTTCGCAATCGGAGCTGGGCCGCAATCTCTACAGCTGCCTCACAGTTTACCTTAAAGAAAGTTTCCTCTGTATTAGTTTTACCCACTATAGCCTTTCCGGTGTTAACATCAATGGAAACGAGAGCCTCTGTCGGCTGTATAACGAGATACGCCCCTGAATCAAGCCATACCTTGTCCTGAAGAGCCTTTTGGAGTTTGGACTCCAACCCGTATAAAACAGACAATGATATATTTTTATCATCATAGAAAGATAGCTTTTCTCTGTCCGCTTCACATCCCAGGTCCAGATATTCCTTAATGCCCTCATAGATTTCCCTATCATCCGTAAGAATACTGTCTACCTCAAACGAATAACCGTTTCGGACCTCCATGATGAACTCTGCAGGAGCTGAATAAATCTTAGAAAAACATGTAAGATGGATTTTCTCCCGAACTATCTTTTCATACTGAGTCTTTAATGCTTCAGCTTCTTTTTCCAAATCATCCGAAGTGGCCGTTGCGGCATTGGTACGTACAATAAAGCCATAGCCGTCACCTAAAAAAGGTCTTACAACTTCCTTTAAGTTTTCTCTTATGCCTTCATCGGAAATCTTGCTTGAAACACCGATATTCTCCTTGCCCTTTGCTAAAACAAGAAGCCTGCCTGTAAGTGTAAGTCCGGCAGTAGCAAGCGGCGCCTTATTCCCTCTGGTTTCTTTAGAAATCTGTACCAGCAGCTCATCCCCTACTCTGATATCCCTTTTCTTACCATCGCAGAAAACCGGAGATATTCTTTCCTCAAGTGGCAGAAAACAGACTCTCTTATTACCGATCTCAACAAACGCACCCTTAATATTTTTAACAATATTCTGGACCTTTCCGATAAAAATATCTCCAACCCTTTCCTCTTTACCGGTACTCTCCAGTCCGATAGTGACTAATTCTTTTTCCTTAAAAAGAGCCGTCATTATCTTATCATCTTTTCTTACAACAACTATAGAATTTCCCATATCTGCATTTATCACCCATTCAGTCCGATTATTTCTATTACAGGCCTGTATGTTGCTCAACATCAGAATACATCTGTGCCCTGTGGATCTGGAACATCAATTCATTAAAGTCTTCACCACAGTATGAAAGGAAAGCCTCCAGCACAAGCTCAGGCTTGATATTTACTGCACTACCTGCAGAAAGGCTAAAGAAAAATCTAATACCGGGTTCATAAACATCCGCATGAGCAACCCCTGTTTCATCAATAAATGAAGGGATCCTAGAATTATCCTCCACTGCTGCCTCATATATGTATGGCTTGATATCCATATCCTTTTCACCGGACTTCGACTTCTTGCATACAACGATGTTATCCTGTCCCATAAAGCTTTCTAACTTCTGTTTAAGATATGATATTTTATCATCCTGCTCGACGCTATCCAAGATTCCCAGACTGTACCCATCTTTTAAAGACATAACATAGTCTGCTCCTGCTACAAGAGACATCGCATTTTCGGGATGTTTGGTACCCTCCTGCCAGGGAATCTGTCTGATTGAAACAATCTCAAACCCTTCCGTAAGCGCCCCGCCAAGAATCTCCCGCACTCTCTCAGCACTTAAGGCATTCCCGGCAAAATCAACATCCTCAGTCTCAATATCCATATATTCGCCGTCACTGGTAACACCAACACCCAAAGGCTGAGCAAATACCATGAGCTGATGAGGATTGAAACCCTGCGAATACTTAATCGGAAGCTCCGAACGACGGACCGCCTTCTGAAAATAACGCATCACATCCAAATGACCTATGAACTTCACTACGCCATATTTTGCAAATCTTATTCGAAATATCATATATAACCTTCTTCCATAAAATACTGTAAATATTCTTGTACAGGGTGGTCGGAGCAGCTTTATGGGATAAAACCCTAAAGCGTGCAGTGGATATGCTTCGGATTCGGGTTTTAGACCACAAAGCTGCTCCGACCACCCGTAAAAAATAACATATAAAAAACTTACGCCTCAATGCACACCCCTGTCGTCCACGAGTTGCATCCGCATCCGCCGCAGCCCTCACGGCAATTCTTGGTAGTCTGCCCTTTGCGAGCCTTCTCATACTCACGCTTCATGAAAGCCTTGGTCATACCGGTATCAATGAAATCCCACGGTAGGAGCTCATCCGTGCTCCGTTCCCTCGTGGTATAGAAATCCATATCTATACCTGCACGCTCTATAGCCTGCTCCCATTTCTTCATATTAAAATAATCAGTCCATGCATCAAACAGGCATCCGTCCTTGTATGCCTCATAGATAACCCTGCCAACCCTGCGGTCGCCACGTGCCAGCAGACCCTCTAATATAGAAGTATTGCTGTCATGCCAGTTATACTTGATCGACTTATAGTTGTGCTCCTGCTTTAAGGTATCCATCAGCAGAGTCTTACGTCTCAGATACTCCTCAGGAGTGATCTGTGCTGCCCACTGGAACGGAGTAAAGGGTTTGGGTACAAAGTAAGAAGTACTGATAGTCACCTGAACCTTACCGCGCCTCTCAGACTTCGGCACCGTATCATAAAATGCCATTGCAATCTTATCAGCCAGATGAGGTATTCCTTCCACATCGCTGTCAAGCTCGAAAGGCTGACCCAGCATAAAATACAGTTTAACCTTGTCCCAGCCTGCCTTGAATGCTTCCGAAGCACCGTTAAGAATGGTCTCCTCATCAAGACCTTTATTGATGATATCCCTCATCCTCTGCGTGCCGGCTTCAGGAGCAAAGGTGATACTGCTCTTTCTGACATCCTGCACACGGCTCATAACATCAAGTGAAAATGCATCAATTCTTAAAGACGGCAGTGAGATATTTATCCTTCTCTTGCCCATCTCATTGATCAAAAAGTCCATAAGTTCAGCCAGCTTGGTATAATCACTTGAACTCAAAGAACAAAGCGTGATTTCCTCATAGCCTGTGGAATTGATCATCGCCAGAGCATACTTTTTCAAAAACTCCAGACTTCTCTCTCTTAAGGGCCTGTATATCATACCCGCCTGACAGAAACGGCATCCTCTGATGCAGCCCCTCTGTATCTCTAATGCTACTCTGTCCTGTACCGCCCTGATATAAGGAACTACAGGCTTTTCCGGGTAAACGGTATCGCTCATGTCAGCCACTACCTGACGCTTAACCTTCTCAGGTGCGCCTTCTCTGGGAGTGAAGCTCTTTAAAGTACCGTCCTCATTATATTCCACATCATAGAGCTCAGGTATATAAAGCCCCTCTATCTGAGATGCAGCCACTAAAAAGTCATGCCTCGAGCGTCCTTCTTTTCTATACTTCTTATAGGTATCCAGCAGCTGATCATAGACCGTCTCTCCCTCACCTATATAAAAGATATCAAAGAAATCAGCCAGTGGTTCAGGGTTATATGTACATGGACCTCCACCTATAACTATAGGATGCTCCCAGGTCCTTTCCTTAGCAAATATCGGTATCTGAGAAAGCTCAAGTATCTGCAGTACATTTGTATAACACATTTCATACTGGAGCGTAATCCCCAAAAAATCAAAATCCTTTATGGGCTGCTGGCTCTCGAGTGCAAACAGAGGAATGTTGTGCTCCCTCATCAGCTTATCCAGGTCGGGCCAGGGCGAATATACTCTCTCACAGAAAGTATCCTCACGCCTGTTAAACATCTCATACAATATCTGTATGCCGATATGCGACATCCCGACCTCATAGACATCCGGGAAACACATACAGAATCGGATATCTATTTTATCGAGATCCTTCCATATGGCATTTACCTCATGCCCTATATAACGGGCACTCTTATCCACACTCATCAATATTTCATCAGATAATGCAAGTTTTCTCATATGTCATACCCCATATAAAATCATAAGATTCTTCGCGTTGTTCAGAATGACAAAACCATAAATTTATCTCAAATACAAGTTGAACATCAATACATAAAAGGGGTACCCGGTATATCCATATGTTTTCATGGGATTTACCAAGACCCCTTTATCTCACTTTTCAAAATATTAATTAACTTATTTGATCAATACTCATCGACTTTAAAGGCCGACATCGTAAGGTCAAGTCTCTCGGACATATCCGACAGGCTGAGTGCAGCCGATGATACCTTGTTGATTACATTTCCGACTCTGTCCATGCTGTTTGACGTTTCCTCAGTACCGGCCGCATTCTCCTCAGCCACGGCAGACAGATTCTGAAGCGCATCCTCTACAACATTTCTAGCCTCTTCCAGAGCCTTTACATCCTCGGAAATCTTTGCAGAAGTAGATACCGTTATGTTGATATTGTCCTCAAGCTCATTAAATATCCTAACAGTCCTGTCTACGTTATCGTTCTGCTTAACGATGATCTCCTGAACCTTATCCATAGTCTTAACAGCATTGTTGGAATCACGCATCAGGGAATCAATGATGCCCTTTATCATGTGGGCTGAATTATTGGTCTGCTCAGCCAATGCACTGATCTCAGTAGCAACTACGGCAAAGCCCTGACCTGCCTCGCCGGCACGGGCTGCCTCGATAGAAGCATTAAGTGACAACAGGTTGGTCTGGTTTGCTATATCAGAGATCAGGTTTACAGCCTCTCCGATAGATTTAGCGGAACTGTTAGTCTTATTAGTCTGCTCGTAAATTACATTGATAGCCTGACCCGCCTCATCAGTGATACCCTTCAGATCATCAAGTATCTCCAGAGCCTCTTCACTCTTTGCCTTCATCAGTTCGGCATTATTGTCAAGCTGTTTAACCTCCATGGCGGTATCATTTATTGCTCCGCTGATAACCGCTACATTCTCAGATGCGGTCTCGGTATCCTTAGCCTGTGATGAAGTAGCTTTGTTTATATCATTCACTGAATTCTTTATATTCCTGATAGCAACCGTAGTATCCATAGAGACTTTCTTTAAGTTGGTCGAAGCATCTCCGAGCTCTCCGGTACATTTTTTAGCCTCAGAAACTATATCCTTCAGAGTGGATGCCAGCTTTACATTTGAGCGCCCGAGAGCTCCCAGTTCGTCAGACCTCTTTAAAAGCTCTTCAGGCAGTCTGATCTCGAGTTCTCCAGATGTAAGCCTGTCAGCAGCCTTCTCGCACTCCACGATAGCCTTAGTCATGGACCTTGCATATTTCCATGCAAATATAGTTGATGCAACTGCTACAACCAGCACTACTGCGAACGAGATAATGATCCATATAACAGTGGCCGACTTAACCTCAGAAACCGGTAAACCGACAAAAACCATACCGATATTTGCAGCTAGTCCATTCTGCCTGACAGGTACATAACAACCATAGTAATCTACACCGTTAAAGGTGGCATTTCTGTCATAATACACCTCGTTAAGACTTATTACCGAGTCAGCGATATTTTCATCCACGGTAAACAGCTTCAGGTAATTTCCTGCATCATCCTTCAGAGTGGTCGCATAGCCGATGTTGCTGTAAAAAACTGCTATCTCCATGCCAGTTTTTTCTTTCATGGACTCAAATATACCGGACTCGTCTGTAAGGATCTTATCACCTTTAACCAGTTTTCCGTTATTTATTTTATAATTACCTTCGATCAGGTCCAGCATATTAGCCACAGTGTATGCGGCTGACTTCATACCTTTTTCCGTGGTACGGGTATTAAACAGAGGTAATTCAAAAGCAAGTATAGCCATAACGATAACTATTACAAGCAGCATCGGGCCGATAGAATTAAACAACAGCCTGGTTTTAAGTTTCATCCTGCACCCTCCGATCCATTCCGTCTATGTAAATATCAAAATGTCATCTTCACCAAAAGAGAATCCCACAAAAATATACAGATACTCTTTTTATATGATAACATAAATTATGGATAAATAAAAGCGAAAATTTACTTTTTATGCAAAAATATTACTATTCTTTATTCAATTGGTCATATATAGTATTTCTCCTTGAATTATTTAACTCATTATGGTATAGTTAACAATCGAAAAGAACTTATAAAGGAGATTTTTCTTATGCCCTGGTGTCCTAATTGTAAAACAGAATACCGCGAAGGAATAAAGGTTTGTGCAGACTGTGGTGCAGCACTTGTAGCAGAGCTCAAGGAAGAAGCTGAAAGAGCCCAGATAGCCCTGCTCCAAAATCCGGATACTGTTGAAAAGCTTAAGGCTTATCTGAAATATGCCGGTATTGAGGCAGAATCCGAGTATATAGACGAGGACGAGGCTTATCTGGTTACAGTAGCTGATGCTGACGGCAAGAAAGCTGCCGTAGAATATAAAGCGTTTATAACTGTTGAAGCAGAAAAGTTAAAGGCTTCAGAAAATGATGAAGGTTTAAATATTGAGATTTCCGAGGACGAAGAGGGTACAAAAGAGGCTATAAAGATTGAGACCCCTGAGGATTTGGAAAGGCTCAGAAAAGCCGGTGTCTCCGATGAGGATTTAAAGAAACTGTTAAAGGTTTCTGCTCCCCAATACAAACCTGCCGGTGTATATGAGTCCCAAGCAGAAAAAGCCAATGAGTTTTCATCCACAGGTTACACGTTTACCATCGTCGGTTGTCTGATGTTCATCTTCACTCTGTTAAATCTGGTTGGTGTTATCGATCTTTTTGAAGGCAACTATATGACTCTTGGCATCCTGTTCGCACTATCCATAGCAGGCATCGGTGTAGGTATAGGAGCATTTAAGCGTTCCAAGAAAGCAAAGTCACTAGTAGCTGATGAAGAAAAGCGTACAGACGAGATTAATGAATGGCTTGAAAAACATGCTTATATAATGACTCAGCAAGGTCTCGACGGTAGCGATGGTACTCCTGAAGAAATTCTTTACTTAAAGCGTACCGATGCCATGAAAAAGGCACTCGAAACCTGTTTTGGACAACTTAATGAGGACTATGTTGATAGTCTCTTAGATGATTTCTACAATAAACATTTTGGAGAATAAATTTTTATCTGTTTACGTTCCATTAAGAAACAAATAGATATAGTAAAACCGTCAGACTAAACTCAAGTCTGACGGTTTATATTTTTTCTGCTCTTTTTTAGTTTTTAATTACCTTCACAGTACAAGCCAGATACCTGCCGTTTACTACACAGTAGACTGTTGTGGTACCCAGTGCCTTACCGGTTACCTTACCGTTAGACATCTCTGCTATACTCTGGTTGTCCGTATCCCATCTTATATCAAGTTCTCCGCTCTTAACCCCGTCTACTTCAAGTTTTATCTTAGTACTTTCATACTGGTGAAGAGTTATCTTTGATTTACTAAGGCCTACAACATATACGTTCATGGTACTTTTCTTGCCCGAATCCGAAAGAGCTGTGATTTTGGCAGCACCTACCGCTCTTGCTGTAACCTTTCCCTTGCTGTCAACGGTAGCTACCACCGGGTTATCGGAAGACCATGTATAGCCTTCGGTGTAGTTAGCCGGAGAAACCGTATACTGCACACTTGATGACTCACCGGGTACCATCACCAGAGCCTCTTCAGAAAAATTGAAGCTTGTAATGGTTACCGGAGCCGTAACATGTACACGACAGACTGCATAAACCTCAGAATTATCCTTAGCAACACACTTTATCGTACAGTCACCGGGCTTTAGCGCAGTAATGGTACCCTTTTTGCTGACCGTTGCTATTGTTTCATCACTGCTCTCCCAAAGCGGAGAATAAGTAGTCTTTTTAGGTGATGTTGTTGCCTTCAGTTTCAAAGTCCTGCCCTGAACTATCTCAACATAGGACTTATTCAGCTCTATATCATTGGTAGCAGTGATAACCTTGACGGTACATTTTGCGGATCCGATGCTTCCATCCTTCATTTTTACGGTGATCTTACACTTTCCGACTGCAACACCCTTTACTACACCGCTTTTTGTTACCTTGGCTATTTTTTTATTGCTGCTCTTCCAAGACAATGTGCTTGGATCCACCTCAGCTCCGTCAACCGTTGCAGTAAGCTGGTATGATTTTTTAACTCCCACAGTAGCTGATTTATTCACTGTTATAGTAACTGTTCTGGGTCCATCTGCTTCCGTAACGGTTACCAGACAGATTGCTATATATTCACCATCCAAAGTAGTACAGCTTATAATAGTTGAACCCTTTGCTATGCCCTTTACTACACCCTTCTGACTTACAGTAGCGACCTTTTCATTCTTGCTCGTCCACTCAAGTTCCAAATCGGAAGCGCTCTCAGGCGTAACCTTCGCTATGAGCTCAATCATTTCACCCACTTTTATTTCTGCTTCTTCACGGTCCAACTCGAGTCCGGTAACCTGCTGTGAAACCTCTACATAACAATAATCATATATTCCCGTACCGGTCTTTGCAAAAACTACACAGTTTCCTTTTCCCTTTGCCGTAATTTTACCGTTTGAGGAAACTATGGCAACATTAGGATTACTCGATTCGTAATACAGAGAAGCTGAAGAATTAGCAGGCTCAATTTTTGCGTCTAACTGATAAGTCTCACCAACATTAATTTCCAATGAATTAACATCCAGCTTAACACCGGTTGCATTTTTAATAACAGTGATCAGGCAGGTAGCTACTAATCCGGTCCCATCTGTTGATTGTGCGGTAATCGTACATGTTCCGGGATTTTTCGCTGAGATCAGTCCCGTGGTATCAACTGTAGCTACATTAGCATCACTGGTAGTCCATCGCAGCGTGGCATTCGTAGTATTAAATGGTCTTACGGTATATGTCAGCCTGTAGTTTTCACCGGCATACATTGTGTATTCATACTTATCAAGTACGATCCCCTGCATTTCCTGGGTAACTACAATTGTACATGTTGCACTTTTCCCGTTCTCTGTTCTGACAGTTATATATACTATTCCTGAATCTCCACCAAAAGTAACCTTACCGGTTTGATCTACTCTGGCAATATTCTCTTTATCACTGGTCCACGTAAGTACTTCGTTAGCAGGCAGCCCCGGAGTGCAGGTAGCAAATAGCTGTATGGGTCCGGATGACCTGGCTACTGTCAACGAGGAAGGCGAAACACTGATACCGGTTATAACAGGGTTAACAGTTACAACCATAGTACCAATCTTGCCATTATCCGGATTGAGCGCCGTAACAGCAACTGTACCGGGACTCCTTCCTATGATAGTAACTACTGATCCCTCGGTAGGTACAAGCTCGGCAATGCTTGTATCAGAAACAGTCCATCTCAGAGCTGAAGCAGTCAGCTCCGAAGGATCAACTGTAGCTGTGATCGGCATACTTCCGCCTTCACTGATATGGTCAGACCCCGCTGAAAGACTTATAGAATTTATAGCATTGACAACTTTTACGACACACTGTGCCTGTCTGGTAACCCCCGTACCATCATTTAAAACTACCTTAACTGTAGCTTCACCTTCAGCAATGGCTGTAACACGTCCGCTGCTGTCTACCGAAACCCTTGACGGATTATCACTTGACCAATTTACCTGTCCAAGATAATTTTCAGGTGCAACTAATTCTAATTTATACTGGTTACCAATAGGCAGCGATACCAATGATGAATTTAACAGAACTCCACCATATACCGTGACATTTACAGTATTATTAGCATTATAATTCGTAAGATTATTATTTGTAGCATAGCTTCCAAAAAGAGCATTAAATTCCGCATTCTTTTTTGTAATCCTGACAGTCGCACGCCCCTCAGAAACCGCCTCAACTAAGCCTTCACTGTTGCCCATCCTGGCATATTGTTGTTCATTGTAATTTATTTCATAATTAAACACACCCGACGGCAGATTAGAATACTCCAATATATTATAAGTATCATGGTATCCCGAGGAATAAAACCCTAAAACAATATCACTCGGCGGATATTTTATCGGAACTATTACTTTTAACTTTAAAATATTAATTTTAGAAGTTGAAGGAAACTGACTGTATCCGCTTATACCATTTCGTGGTACAGCGGTTATGAAATAAGTACCTGCCTTTATATTCTTTAATATGAATTTCTTGGAATTACTGCTTACCTGTATGTCATTCCTTACAGTATCAGTTATATCCATGGTTCCATCAGCACTTAGTACATACCAGTCAAGCAGTGCAGCATTTTCCGCATTGACCTCAACGACGATTTCAGAACCTTCAAAATCCTTCACCACACGGGCTCCATCCGAATCTGCTGCTGTAAGTACAGTATCAGGAGCATATCCCCTGATCTCATCCGTTATACTTGTTACCTCAGGTACAACTACCACGTCAAAGGAATCTTCATCATACTTTTCACCTTTTGTCTTAACTTTGATAGTTGCAAATCCTGCAGACTTTGCTATAACAACACCTTTTTCATTTACCTCAGCGACATTAGGATCAGAGCTTTCCCATTCAAGAGCAGAAACAAAGTTCGCCAGATAAGAAGGATTTACATCACTATCTGCCGGTGTGCCTAATGTTTCATTCACCGCTGTATCCGGGTCGTCACCACTGTAAGAGTATTCTATATATTTAAGTTTTCTTAAATAATGCCAGTATCTGTTAGGTGACCCAGCCAAATTAGAATCATTCTTATAAATCTGTACTGTTTTTCTGCCATTTACAACCATTAATCCATAGTTGTCATTTGTCGGTTGTGCATCTATGTTGTTATTATCATCCCATTCTAATGGAACACGCACATCAATATATGCCTCCTGGCTGCCCGAGGGAGAAGTAACCGTTACCGTTAATCCCGAGTATCCGGGTGAAATACGTTTAATATTGATACTGTTATTTCCTGTTAAAAAAGAAGCACTGCCATTTACAGACCCATCATCAATTTTTATTACAGATGGTTCAACGACCTCCCATTCAAAAGTAGACCCGGTCGGAGCATTCAAGAGCATGATAGACATAGAAGTTGTAATACAATCTATTGTTTCTCCGTTGTTCTTAGGTGATCCACCCACATAGAACTGCAGATTTCCATCCGCACGTACCCTCACGGCGTCCCCGCCTGTTAAGCAATAAACACCCACAAATACCATGGAAATAACGAGCATCATCAATATGCCCAGTTTTTTCCCTGATAATCTCCTGCTGTGCTGTTTATCCATCATTACTACCCCCAGTCCTCATCTTCCATTTTCAAAAAAAGGATTTACGGTGCATCTGCACTGTAAATCCTTAAAATACAAATCACCAAATCTTATATCGGCAGTATTTTTATAAACCTTTAATTATTTTTTGTTTTTCTTGGCAGGCTTTGCCTTTTTTTCTTCATCCGCGTTCTCTGTTTTCATGATAGATGAAAGTGAGAAATTATCATCTATGATCTTTTCGATCATAGTCTTCTTCATATACACATCAAAACACAGCATAGCGATAAAGGTAAATGCCTGCAGGAAATCCTTTTCCTTCTGATCCTCTACCTCAGAAAAGCTCTCCTTGGACTTGTTATACTTTCTGACCACATCCCTCGTCAATGAAAACGACTGTCCGTACTCGATATCGAATATTTCCTTATAGATATCCTCCATATCGATGGAGCCCTGCTCACCGAAAAACATGTCTGTCAGAGGTTTCAATACACTCTGTGTATCATCCATCGGCATAACGTTCTTCAGATAATATATGAAGAGCAGAGTATACATATGGTCCTTGGTATACTTTTTCTTGTTTGGCGAAGGCAGCAGATTGTTTTTGGTGTAGTTATTGATCATGGTCTTGGTCAGAAGCTTATCATCACTCCGACGCTTTGAGCTTTCCAGATGCTCATCCATGAACTTAGTAACCTGATCCATGTACAGATCGATATTAGGTACCTCGCCGGGCTGAACATACGTGGTGGACTTCATCTTTTTAAGGATGGATACCATATAAGCATTATCCTCGCTCAGCATCTGTTTCAAGCTCTTTGTCATAGCCTGAGTAATACTTTTCTCTTCCGATCCGGCCATCACGCACACCTAAGCTAAAGAATTATTCCTCAGCTGTCTCCTCTTTCTTCTCTTCTTCTGTATCAAGGTCATCAAAATCATCTAAATCATCGATGTCTTCAAAATCGTCGAAATCGTCATCCTCTTCGTAGTCCTTGAGGTAATCGGGCTTAACAAGCTTATATACGAAGTAAGCGATAACGCAGATAGCTGCTACAGAAGCAACGATAGCCAAAATGATAACTGCCTTATTCTTTTTCTTCTCAAGCTTTTCCTTTTCCTTCTTCTTTAAGATCTCGCCGATCTTTGACTCAGAAATAATGTCATCGAACTTTTTCTTTGTCTTGTCTGTAAACTCCTTACACTTAAAGCACATACTCTCCACATCCTTTCAATACTTTTACGGTTCCTGTCTGATTTTTGCTTTATCATGCAACAGAAACTCTACGAGATATAGTTTACCATACTTTCTCTCATATTTCCAGTATTTTTTAAAATAAATTGACAAATCTTCAAAAAAAGTGTAAAATTCGAGATGGTGAGTGGACAGACGTTTTTCACTGTCCCTCCCTTTTTTGTACGATTTTTTCCGTTTTTGCATTAAAACCCAATACATAAAAGGATTACATATATGAGTGATATTTTTGAAGGACTTAATGACATGCAGGCCGAGGCCGTACAGCATGAAACCGGTCCCCTGCTGATACTGGCAGGTGCCGGCTCAGGTAAGACCAGGGTGCTCACCCACAGGATAGCTTACCTGATCTCAGAGTGCGGCGTAAGCCCTTACAATATACTGGCGGTTACCTTTACCAACAAGGCTGCCAATGAGATGAAGGAACGTATCGCAAGGATCGTAGGACCCGGCTCCGAGGCTGTCTGGGCCAGCACCTTCCATTCCACCTGCGTAAAGATACTCCGTCGTTTTATAGAAAAACTTGATTTTGCCAGGGATTTTGTAATATATGACCGTGATGACCAGAAGTCCCTGATGAAGGATATCATCAAAAACATGAACCTTGACCCCAAAAGGTATAAGGATAAAACTTTTTTGGGTGTCATCTCCTCTGCAAAGGACAACCTGATAGACCCCGATATGTTTTTGGAATACGCCGGCGGCGACAAGGAGCAGCTGCTCTATGCCAAAGCTTACGCAGAGTATCAGAAAAGACTCAAAGCCAATAATGCTCTCGATTTTGATGACCTGATATTTAAGACCGTCCAGCTGTTCCGTGTATCACCCGAGACTCTTGAGTACTACAGACGCAGGTTCAGGTTCATCCTGGTCGATGAGTACCAGGACACCAACACCGCACAGTTCGAGCTCATCAGACTGCTTGCAGAATATATGAATGACTATGGCGAGGTCGAGCGTAATCTCTGTGTAGTCGGAGATGATGACCAGTCTATATATAAATTCAGAGGTGCCAATATCAGGAACATCCTTGACTTTGAAAAGAACTATCCCGAGGCCAAAGTCATCCGTTTGGAGCAGAACTACCGCTCTACAAAAAGTATCCTCGATACCGCAAACGAGGTTATCAGGAATAATACCGCCAGAAAGTCAAAGACTCTCTGGACCGATAACGAATCCGGCACACCCGTCACCTTTACTACCTATCCCAGTGACAGGGACGAGGCACAGGACATCGTTAATACCATATATGAAGAAGTACGTGAGGGCAATGCCGACTATAAGGACTTTGCGATCCTCTACCGTACCAATGCACAGTCCCGTATGTTTGAGGAGCGTCTGGTACTGAGGAATATCCCATACAAGATCATCGGCAGTATTAACTTCTACCAGCGTAAGGAAATAAAGGATATACTGGCTTACCTCAGAGTCATCGCATCCCATTCGGATGATATCTCGGTAAAACGTATCCTTAACATACCCAAGAGAGGCATCGGTGCTACCAGTATTGACAAGCTGGCTCTTTATGCAGAGGAAAATGAGATAAGTCTCTATGACGCCATCCTCAGGGTTACCAACGATCCTTTCCTCACAAAGAGTCTCGGACTCGGGCGTTCCATCACAGGACTTACGAAATTCGCATCACTTATAGAGAGCTTTAAAAATACAGCCCTAAAGGCTGACTCGTATGTTGACCTGGTAAATGACTTGCTTGAGGCTATCGACTATTACGGATATCTTGATGATGAGGATGATGACGAAAAACTGGAGGATCGCAAGGAAAATATCGACGAACTCTTAAACAAGCTTGCCCAATATGAGGTTCAGTCAGAATCTGGTGACGAACCGGCCAGTCTTGCAGGCTTTTTGGAGGAGGTAGCTCTAGTCGGAGATATTGACAGCTATTCCGAGGACAGCGATATGGTAGTACTCATGACCATCCATTCCGCAAAGGGTCTCGAGTTCCCCAATGTCTTTATCGCAGGCATGGAGGAAAATATATTTCCCAGTGCCCTCTCTATAAACGCCGATTATCCCGAGGAAGAGATAGCAGAGGAAAGGCGTCTCTGCTACGTGGGCATCACCAGAGCCAAGGAAAGGCTGTACCTCAGTGCTGCCACTACCAGGATGATGCATGGCAACATCTCTTTTAATGCAGTTTCGCGATTTGTACGCGAAATACCCAGACATCTCCTGACTATAAAGGGAGAAAAGGGGCGTACCAATACTTTGAGCGGAAATGCAGGTTTTAAAAACTTCTTTGAAAGGAGCCGGTCGAACGATCATTCCTCCGGATACATAAATATGGAAAACACAACAAAGTCTAATGACGAAGAACACAGCCGGGCTTTCAGAGAAAAGGATGCCGGCTTCAGAAAAGGTACTGTAAGACTTAACGATAATCCTTATGCCGCACTGCCGGAAAAAGGCATTTCACAGGCAGCCTCCTCCGAAGGAGATCTCGGATATTCGGTGGGTGATAAGGTAAAGCATATAAAATTTGGTATAGGAACCGTTAAGGAAATCGAGAAAGGTGAAAAGGATTTTGAGGTCACCGTTGATTTTCCGTCAGGGACAAAAAGAATGATGGCATCATTTGCCAAATTAAAGAAAGCAGAGGGTTGACAGCCACTCTGCTTTTGTTTTTCCATATATCATTATTCCTTATCCGGTGTCGCAGATGTTTCTCCCGCTTTCTTGCGCTCTTTGGCCACCTTATTGAAGTACAGATGTGCCACAAGAGTAAAGATACCGGTAACAACCGCAAACAGATAATATGTAATACCTCTATTAAGTAACAAGCCTGCTGATACCATGGAGCCGAAGATCATGGTCTGAAGTCTCACGAATACTATCTCGTTGACTCCCGATGCTCCGGGTATGGGCAGAATATCGACTGCTAAGGAAAGTACCACCTGCAGTGCTATAACATCAACGATATCGCAATCCTCTACATGCAGGGCTCTGGCCACACAGAATGTTACCGCAAAATAGGCAATTCTCTGTACTATCGTGATAAGAGCCATCTTTACCATGACATGCTTGTTTTTCTTTAAGAAATCAGAAGCAGCTTCATACTGCTTTATAGAATTCTCGGCCTTCTCATATAAGCCCTCAGGATTTTTGACAAGCTTGATCTTTGTGCCCAGTTTTATGGCTTTTTCCACTATCCACGAAGCAAAGGCAGGCTTAAGTACACATATGAGCAGGAACGAACCGAATGCCAGCTGACACACTATACCAATAACGAAAAATACTATAACATCGCTTATAGCGCCTCCGACAAGCGAAGGTCTGAGTATCAGCGCTGTAAAAAACAGTATTACAAGTACCAGCTTATAAACCAGGGTTACCAGCATACATACAAGCGTCGAAACAAATGCGTTTACTCCGAGTTTTGTCATGTATATGATCTGTAGCGGCTGGCCTCCCGAAGCTCCGGGGGTTATCTGGCTGAAAAAGAATCCGATATTTGACAGAAGTATGCACTTTATCATGCTCACCTTCTGCTTCATACCCTTAAACAGCATCCTGAACTGTACAGACTCTCCACATACGAATATCACCATCAGTAAGCCGGCCAGTCCCAGCCACCTGCAGTCAGCTTCCTTTATCTGTTCAAATATTTTGGCAGGTTCATTATCTTTAAACAATAAATGTAAAGTTAATGCCGTAATGCCCAGAATCAATATGATATTCAAGGCATACTTCAAGAATTTCTTGAGTGTCGGGTTCACAAAAAACCTCCTGTTACAAACCTAAAACGCAAACCTAGACTAGTATATCCGTTTTGACTTTTATTGTCAATATCAAATAAATGCCAAAAAATCGGCCGTTCATAATTTTTTAACTTTACTTTTTTGAAATTTCATCGTATAATAGTCTTCGATGACTCGACCGAAAGTGTTGGTCAAATTGAAAGGAGAAGCAAAATGAAGAAATTCTTAAAGTTTGTTGTTGGTGTTGCAGGAGCTGCTGCAGCAGGCTTTGGTGCATATTGCGCATACAAGAAGTTTGTTGCTAAGGATACCGAAGAGGACGATTTCGACGATGATATCGATGATTTCGATTTAGACGAGGATGAGGATGAGAATTCTCCCGAGTACATCAAGATCAATCCCGACGAGGCAGCTGAGGATGTAAAGGACGCTCTCGATGACGCTAAGGATGCTGTTGAGGACGCTGCAGAAGACATCAAGGACGCTTTCAACTAAAGAGTCGCATTTAACGGAGAGTAGGAGCACGCTTCTACTCTTTTTTTGCGTATTTTTAGGTAAAAGTACTATACAAATAAGCCTAAATAAGATAGAATGGTTATATTCTACTAGTTTCAAGATTGGAGATTCATTATGATTAGCTTGCTTTTCAAAAACCCTGACAATCCTCCGGGCATCTATATCGCCGGAGCTGCACTGCTCATGTTCGCACTCACCTTTGTGCTTATACTCAAACTCATGCACAGGCTCCCGGGAGACATAGGGCGAGCATATGCGGTAAACGCTGAAAAAGCCAAAGGCAAGCCCCGAGGAGCCGGCATCATATTTGTGACCTGCTTCTGTATACTCTCCTTCCTGTTTGCACCGTTTGATATTGAATATTCGATATATCTTGTATTCTTTATGTTTACAATGATGACCGGTTTTCTCGATGATGCTTCAAAAATACCGTGGAGCGACTACAAAAAGGGTATCCTGGACCTGCTGATTTCGGTAGGTGTAGCCATCACATTTGCAGCAAACAACTCAACCATGGTTGAGTTCAAGCTTATCTCAACCATCATAAAAAAGCCCGTAACACTGGACATTCCCTATGTTGTCTATGTAATACTGGCTACCGTCCTTATCTGGATGGCTATAAATGTTGTAAACTGTACCGATGGTGTGGATGGGTTGTGTACCAGCCTGACCCTCATCTGTATTCTCACCTTCATGGTTATTACGAAGGATTGCTTCATCTTCTATGAGATACTGTTTATCGCAGCTCTGGCTGCCTACCTTTGGTTCAATTCATCACCAAGCCAGATATTGATGGGAGATGCAGGTTCACGTACTATAGGAGTTTTCCTGGCGATAGCTGCTATGAAATGCGGAGATCCTTTCCTGTTCCTTCTTATATGTATAGTATTTATTGTGGACGGAGGCATCGGTCTGGTAAAGATCTTCTTAAAGAGATTTTTAAAGATCAGCATTCTCAAAAACACCCGTACCCCTCTTCATGACCATGCAAGGAAAAACAAGGGCTGGTCGGATACCCAGACTGTTATGAGATTCTGTATAATACAATTAGTAATAAGTATAAGTGTTTTTGTATTGCTGTGCTTGTGTGGCAATTACTGGATGTATTAATATATTACGCATAAACATATATTTTGTTACTATACAAACCGATAAAAATTCCCCGGTATGTGATAAACCACTTACCGGGGATATTTTTCATATTTCATTTTAGAATCACGTTTTAAAATCAGAGCTCAGGTAACAACTCATCCATATATCTGATAACATATGCTCCACGCTTTTCAGCAAATGTGTAAATCTGCTTTTCATTATTAGCGTAGTTTTCAGCTGTTGTCCAGATGGTCCAGTCACCTCTGCGGTTAAGGATCTGAAGGAAATCGTAGTACTTCAGAAGCTCTTTTCTTCTGGATGCATGGAGTTTTTCATACTCTTCCTTGATGCTCTCCTCGCTCAGCGCACCGTTCAGGTACTCCATAGTCTTTGCTCTGAAGTAATCCCGGCAGTCCTTTCTTTCCATAAGCTTAGTGAACAGGGGAGAATAACGCTCATTATTCTCATCCATTACAACACGGAGTGTATTGTAATTTTCCTTTGCTTTAGCCTGATCGTAGATACCGTAGGTGTAGTCCATATCATGAGGAAGGAATCTCCACCTGCCGTCAAATACTCCCTCACCGTAGCTCTCGCCCTCGGCAGGAACATATTTGTAACACTTAAAGTTGTTATTGGGCCAGTCCCAGTTGTTAAGTGCTATATTCCAAGCAAAGAAATCAAGATAACTCTCTACATCGATCCACTTGCATAACTCATTGTATACCGAATCATTGGTAAGGTTTGATGCTACAAACCTGTCATAGGTGTCGTTATATCCGTTTACGATATCCTGGATCTCATCATCGTCATCCTTTATCTGATCTGTTCCTTCAAGGATAACAAACTCGCCTTCACCGTCTCCGAAACGCTCCTTGAAATACTTATCACAGTAGTTTTCATGCAGCCAGTGGAACGCATAATAATGTCCGTTAAGGTAAACGACCACAGGAAGTACTGCTTCGTATGTATCAAATCCGGCTTTCTTAACCAGTGTCTGGCTCAGCTCATCTCTGATAAAACCAAACTGAATATCATTACCGCCGTTACGAAGTACCAGCTTATCGTACTTCTTTATAACCTCGCCTTCCTCACCTTCGCCAAGCTTAGGTGTCTGGAAAGAGTCGATCTTAAAGTTTTTATGCTCTTCATCATAGGATTTTCTGGAGAAAATCTTTAATGACTTTATAGAAGCATTTCTGGAATATCCGCCATAAACTCTCACACCGCCAAACTGTGCAAATATCGGAGTACCGTCTGCTTCAAATGCTTCGATATATACTTTTCTTTCGGAGTCACGACCGCGCTCTAAAGCATTATCGCCGTACATTATACCGTAAGGAGACTCTGTCAGCTCATCCGGATCACCGCTTATAAAGAATACCAGTGACGAGAATCTGCTGTCTGTCCCGCGTCCTACAAGGAATGTCCTGGCAGCTACATTCGACATTGTACCGTCATCATTGATCATACATGCACGGAATGTATATGCATCCGGGAAATCTCCTCCCAATGTAAGGAAATCCAAAGGCTCAGTGTAAATATATGAACCCAATGAGGGCTCTCTGCCGTCAAGAGTATAATAAACCTTTGCTCCACTGGGTGCATTGATGGTAAGCTTTACATCATTATCATAAAACTGATTGTCCTGTGCAAACTCAAACGTACCGTCTGCATAAAAATCAAGTTCAAGCTCTATTACCTTGCTGCTTTTTTCTTCTTTCTTATTCTGCTCTTTTGCAAGATTACTGATACTCTCGCTCTTTACAAGCTCCGGCGTAGGAGCAACCGTAGTCTTGGGCGGCCACTCTCCGTCAGGGTTCTTTTCATCATCCTTGCCTGAAGAGTCCTTCTTTCCTGTGTCACTGTCCTTCTCTGTAGCAGTGGGTGTCACAGTATCACTGCCATCGCCGTTATCTCCGTTACCCTTGCCACAGGCAGCCAGACTGAGAGCCATAAGGCAGATTACGAGTATCAGAGATACTCTGACCTTAAGAAATTTCGTTTTCAACTTTGTATACCCCCGGTATTACTAAAAATCTCTACATTTAAATATATTCACCCAAATGTAACTATAATTTAAGTTTTCCAAAAAGTTCCTTACTCACATATGCCTTGATCTCTATACCCTCAGGGAGATAGTTTTCCTCTATCAGATTCCCTTCTTTACGGATAAGCTGTATAGCTCCGGCATTTGAAAAATCAATTATTTTCTCAATATATATCTTGTTTTCCAGAAGAATCTTTTCCAATTCCTTCTTTAAGTCATCAAGTCCCTGTCCTGTCTTTGCGGATATCTTGATGCTCACATCACTGTTTAAATCCTTGAGTATCTCCCCTTCAGCGACAAGATCCTGCTTATTAAACAATGTGATAATAGGCTTATCCTTAACTCCCAGACGACGAAGTGTCTCATAAACCACCTGCATCTGACTGAACGCATTCGGATTTGAAGCATCTACCACATGGATGATCATGTCAGCATAGCAGGCCTCCTCCAAAGTTGACCTGAAAGCCTCTATAAGATGATGCGGAAGCTTTCTGATAAAGCCGACCGTATCTGTTAGCAATAACTGCTGACCGTTTTCCAGCTCAAGCTGCCTCACCGTAGGGTCCAGCGTGGCAAACAGCATATCTGCTGCCAGTATCTCCGCACCGGTAAGTTTGTTAAGCAATGTGGACTTTCCGGCATTCGTGTAACCGACTATGGCTGCCACGGGTGTCCCACCCTTTAGACGTCTCGCTCTGTTGGTGCTTCTGTTTTTTTCTATAGTATCCAGCTCTTCTTTAAGTCTGGAAATCCTGTCTCTGATAAGCCGGCGGTCCACCTCAAGTTTCTTCTCTCCGGGACCTCTCATGCCAATGCCGTAGGATACTCTCGACATGGAACTGCGCATACCTACAAGCCTGGCAGATCTGTACTTTAACTGTGCCATCTCGACCTGCAGCTTACCTTCTGCGGTATTGGCATGACCTGCAAATATATCAAGTATAAGCATGGTCCTGTCCATCACCTTGGTATCAAGAGCCTCCTCGAGATTTTTCATCTGAGCCGGTGAAAGCTCATCATCACAAATGATACCTGTTGCTCCGGTCTCTTCTATCAGGTCTCTGAGCTCCTCAACCTTTCCTTTGCCAAGGTACAATCCCGGAGAAACGGACTCTCTTTTCTGTATGAGCCTGCCTACAGTAACCGCTCCTGCAGTCTCTGCCAGCTCTTCCAGCTCATCAACCGATGAAACTGTATCATCGTTTTCCCTGTATTCTACAGCGACAAGAACCACACGTTCCTGTTCTCGTTTAATCTCTATAAGTTCGCCCATCAATACCTCCTGGCATCCGGTACCTCCAAAAGAATCCCAAAACGGCATTTTTGATTCTATCACAAGCATATTTCATAATCAACCCAAATCAAAGTTTTTATTTATCAATTATTGCTTTTTTCGAGTTGATTATATCGGAAAAATATGGTATAATAGTCAGAAATACGACAGAACTCAAGTCAAAACCTTGTTGTTTTACGGAGGTTTATACATAAATGCCGATAAGTAAACGTTTGATTTTTATATTTTTTACCGGGATTATGATGCTTGGTATGCTGACTTTCTCTACGGGACACCCTGTTAAAAGTGCTGTAGTCATAAAGCCTGCAGTCAGCACACCCGATACAGAAACACCCACCGGAACCGAGCCCGATGCTACAACTCCTGCTCTTGTGGATAATACGCCTTCTGTAACAGAGGCTCCCACCCCCTCGGCAGAGCCCACTCTCGATCCCGATGCTCCCAATCCGTTAAGGCTGGAGATTTATCCCGATGTACATGATGTAATACAGCAATATTTCGATGCCAAAACCACCTGTGATATCGATACACTTAAGACACTGGTTACAGATCCTATATATATCAGCGCTGAGACCATCACTGCTCAGAGCGAGTATGTAAAGGGGTATTCAGATATCAAGTGCTACACAAAGCGTGGCGGCGGTGAGATTGATCTGGTGGTTTACTGTACATTTAATACAACCATTACGACCATTGAAACTCCTATCGCATCTCTCGAATCGTTCTATATCACCTATAAGGATGATAAGCCTATGATCTTCTCAGGTATTTTCAGCGAGGAGACCCAGGCGCTGCTTACCCGTCTTGATAATGACGATGATGTAATCGCACTCAAAGAGTCCATTTCCGAAGAGATAGATAAGGCTCTGCAGAGTGACCCTGCATTAAAGGATTTCTGGAACAAACTGATCAACGCTGTAACCGAAGATGCTCAGAGCACAGATACAGAGACTCAAAGTGATGAGGCAGATGCTTCCGCCGAGCCTTCTGGAACTACGGATGAAAGCCCTGCAGAAAACTGATCTTGACAAACAAAAAAGTTGACAACTTTCAAGGCAAGTGATACACTTGCCTTGTTGTTTATTCTGATACTCTGTTTACCCGATACATTGTCTTTCTTTAAGATAACTTACTAACTTCTTAAAGGAGGATAAATGAATTTACAGGAATTTATCGAATTACTTAAAGAAAAGGTATCTGATATTCTCGGACCCGAATACGAAATCGATTCCAGAAGAATCGAAAAGAATAATTCAATCGAATACGATTGTCTGTCCATTTCCCATGATAACTGTAATATTTCACCGAACATTTATGTGAACAGCATGTTCCTCGAATACAAAAACGGACACAGCATCGATGCTTTAGCACAATGGGCCGTAAAGCAGTATAGGGAATGTCTTAAATCTATCGATGATACCAACTGCATGTTTTTAAACACTGAAAATGCCGAGGAAAAAGTTATTCTGCGGCTTGTTAATTATGCCAAAAATAAAAAGATGCTTGCAAAGTGTCCCCACGACAAAGTCAGGGATCTGGCAGTAACTTATCATTTTGTTTTGTCAAATGACAGCGAAAAGGGCATATCTACCTTCAGGATTGATTACGAGAATCTGAAATACCTGAATCTGACAGAGGAAAGCATTCGCGAATGCGCATGTAAGAATACCGAGAGGCTCTTCCCGGCCATTTTTGAGAGAGTTGAATACCTGGTTAAATCAGGCATTGAGAGCGGTTTAATCCCATCCGGTCACAAAATCCCGTTTTTCGATGGGATCCCTATGTATTTACTTACCACTGCCTCCGGACTTAACGGTGCAGGATGTCTGCTCTATGACGGGATGCTCGAAAGGATAAGAAAAAGTATCGGATCTGATTACTATATCATCCCCAGCTCTATCAATGAGATTATCATAGTACCGGCGGATATAGGCATGGGTGAGGATGTATTAAACGATATGTTAAGAAGTGTAAACGCTGAAGCAGTCCCCGATGCCGAAGTACTCTCCGAAAATGTCTACCGATACCCCCAGGATACCTTTAAAATCAGTGTCCACAGGAAACAGTCGTAAAGAAGTATTTCTAAAACATAAATATAGAAGTTTAGAACAAGTAGAACCAAAGGTAGAACAAAGAAAAAAACAAGGATTCCGAAATCCACGGAAGCCTTGTTTTTCTTTATCGAGGTGACGGGATTCGAACCCACGACCTCTACGTCCCGAACGTAGCGCTCTACCAAACTGAGCCACACCTCGTATCCAACCAGCGTCACACGCTTGTTCATTTATACAACGAAACCAAAAAAAAGTCAAGCAAAATCTAAATTTTACTATGATTTTTTTAGATTATGTGTTATACTAAAATTTGAAGGTAAAAACTATAAACGGAGACAGGTATGGATTTACTTGAAAAAACGGTTCTTTTCGACAAGTACAGGATCATACAGCAGCTTGACAAGACTAATTTTGTGACTGTATACCTCGGAGAACATCTGCATACAAGTGAATATGTCCTCATCCAGATGATGAATCCATTCACGATCACCAAGCTTGAAAGTGAGCGTGCAAGATTCCTTAAAGAGATGAAGGTAATACGTAACTTTGAGCATTCCTCATTGTTGCGCGTTTATGATGCCGGCGAGTACGATGATACCATCTGTATAGTATTTGAGTATTTCGACGGTATTCCTCTTAATAGATATATCGAACAAAACAAAACTTTAGACATAAAGACAGCTCTTAATATCGCAGAACAGATAGCCACCGGCCTTCGTTATGCGCAAAGTTTCAATGTAATCCACAGAACCTTAAGGACTCCCAGTATCCTCATACTTGAGCAGGACGGAGAAGTCCTCGTTAAGGTCATGGACTTCGCCATAGCCTATATCATCGAGTATTCAAGCTTTGCAAACACAGATATAGACTACAGTTTCGGTTTTCTGGCACCTGAGACCACCGGTGTACTTGACAGACCTGTTGACCAACGTTCTGATCTATACAGTCTAGGTATCATCCTTTATCAGATGGTCACCGGATGTCTTCCTTTTCATTCGGACACCATGGACAATATGGTATACAAGCACCTGGCAGTCCCTGTAAAGGCACCGAGCGATATCAATGCAAAAGTTCCCACAGATGTATCCAACATCATAACAAAGCTCATAAGCAAGGATCCCGATCTTCGCTATTCCACTGCAAATGAGTTTATCAGTGATATAGATAAATTCATGTCAGATTCCGAGTTCGGACATCTGATATCTGATAATGATATCCTCCACGGCTTTAACCGCAAGGCTAAGATGTACAGCCGTCACAAAGAGCTTACGCAGTTAAAGGAAAAGGTTGAGGAGTCATTTGAAACAGAAGGTCATTTTATACTGGTACACGGTACCTCCGGCAGCGGTAAATCCGACCTTATGAATAACCTTTATCAGGATCTTACCAAGCACGGTACAGTCGCACTCAGGTGCTCATTTAAATCCCAGTATAAGATGACGCCTTATTCTGCCTTCCAGCAGCTGCTCAGTGAATTTGCGACCATTTACAGTACATATGAGAGAAAGTACCAGATAACCGAGAAAAACCGTCTTTCACAGCTCATCGGCGGACTCACCGATACCGTAACACGTATCAGCCCCATCATGAGCTCGGTACTTACAGAAGCGGTTTCATTACCTCATCTGGATGATTATAAGGAGCAACAGCGTTCCTATATGCTGTTGTCCACCTTCATGCTTTCACTGCTTCGTGACGAAAAACCGTACTGCATCATGTTTGATGATATGCAGCATGCGGACTCTTCATCTCTTTCACTTATCTGTGAAATGGCAGAAAGAGTCAGTTCCCATAAGGTAGCCATAGTGGTTACCATGCGTGATTTTGAGTCTCCGGAAGAAAATCCTCTGCTGGCTTCGGTTGTCAACCGCTTAAAGAGCTGCGCAGGATTCTTTGACCTGCCCTTAAAGCCTTTTAACGAAACACGTATGTGTGAGTATCTTTCAGAAATCCTAAACCTTCCGCGTCAGGAATGTAACATACTCACCACCTACATGATAGAGAAAACCGACGGTAATCCTTATTATACCATAAATGTACTCAGGTCCATGCTTGAAGACGGTGTTATCACGATAGCCAACCGCACCATTGAGCACGACTGGGATAAGCTGAGGTCTGTCAACTCCGAGCATGATGTTATCAGTATCATTATGCGCAAAATGGAGCTATTGGACGAGGATGCCGTTAACCTGTTGGAAATCGCCGCAGTCATCGGCTACGAGTTCCCCTTAGAGCTCTTGTCATATATCACCGATGTAAAAGTCAACGATATGCTGCCCTGGATAGACCATGCGGTTTCAATGCAGTTTATAAACTATGCTTCTGCCCGTAAGACTCTTATATCCTTTGCACACAAGCAGATATATGAGGTATTCCTTTCAAGGATAAGTCCCGCCAGGGAAAAGGAACTGCATTACTGGATAGCTAAGGGTATCGAGGCAAAATATTCAGGAGAAACCTCACAGCATCTGTACAGACTCGTTTACCATTTCCTTATGGCAGACGATGAAAAAGGCATGCGCAAATACTGCCTTGATGCAGCACATCTGGCAGAGTCTTCCAATGCCAACGAGGAGGCTATAAGCTACTATCGTCAGGCACTCGATCTTATGGGTACCCGCAGCAGCAGTAATATGACCTCCTGGATCGCCATTAAGAAGTCCCTGATCAATCTTAATCTTACGACAGGTCACTTTAACGACGCTCTCCAGATAGCAAATGAGCTACTGCCTCTTATAGAGGACCGTCTTGAAAAGGCTAAGCTGTATAAAAATATCGGTATAGGACATTTCCGTCAGGGTAATTTCAGAGACTGTATCATGAACCTTATGACTGCTCTGAAATCACTTGAATTTAAGTTCCCTTCTTCAGAAACAGAAATGGGACTTATGCTCCATTCATTAAAGGCAAATGTCAAATTCTCTTCCGGCTCCGATATCACAAAGAGCCGTTCAACATCACTCAGTGATGCTATGCGGCGTGACAACGACATCAGCGAGGATGACAAGGTCATCGTTTCCATCCTGGAAACACTTATCTGGGTTTACGCATACACAAACAAGACCAGCTTTAACTACACACTGCTCCGTCTTTACACATATGCCATAAAGAAATTCGGTAATTCTCCCGAGCTTGGTTTCGGAGCATCTGCACTTGTAATTTATTACGGATTAAATAACGAAAAGAAAAAAGCAAAGCTTGCGCAATCCATGACTCTCACTTTGAGGAAATCAATCGGTGACAAATTTGGCTACGCACGAAGCCTGTTTATCAGCGGTATTTTCAGCATCATGGAAAGTGATCATACAAAGGCTGTAAAGTACCTGCAGGAAGCTCTGGATGTTTTCCGCGAGATAGGCGATATGTGGGAGATCAACAACATCTACATCTATCTTGGTATGGCTTACTATATGTCAGGTCGTTTTGAGGAAGGCAGAGAAGTATGTGAAAATTCCATCGCTCTTTCAAAGAAACTGAACGATAAATTTACCCTGCTTATCTCCTCTTCATTAAATGTGGGATGCCTGGCCTGCCGTGGTAATTTCAGCTTGGCAGAGGCTGCCGCAGAGTCCACCGCAAGATTGAATGACGAACTGCCCATACCTTTCGCGCAGTGTTTCTACAGAAATATGGTCGGTGTGCTTAAGCTTGAACAGGGTAAATTTGAGAGTGCCGAAAAGCACCTGAACATTGCCCAGAACTTTATAGATACA
>JAEEVK010000153.1 GCA_016287095.1 Lachnospiraceae bacterium | reverse complement strand
GATTTCATAAGGATCTGGAGCAATATGAAATATACAATGCCCGTGTTGGACGTGAAGAATTTGAAAATATCATTCTTTCAAGATACAGCAATTGGGACGGTGAGAATCAGATATTTGAGTGTTCTTTGCTGCAGAATATAGTTGAAAATCAGATATTATATTTTGAAATGCAAGATGAG
This sequence comes from Lachnospiraceae bacterium, assembly GCA_016287095.1. Lineage (GTDB taxonomy): Bacteria > Bacillota > Clostridia > Lachnospirales > Lachnospiraceae > RUG11977. The sequence continues at coordinate 5,592 of JAEEVK010000153.1, read as the reverse complement.
GAGATCATTGCATTTTATAAAAAGATAGCTGATATCTTGGCACAGAAGCAATACCAAATCCTGTATCTTGATACGGATGATGTGGCCGGTTCACTTGAGGTTATCCGCAAGGAAAGAGTGGATGAAAAAGGAAATGAGATATGGTATCAGATGATGCTTCAGTTCCTTGAAAGTTGCCCTTATGGTAAGGATCACGGGTTTAATGGTTTCGATGATCTGGTGGCTCATCTTGAGCACCGTAAAACACTTGAAAAGCGGATTTTGAATGAAGTATTCGGTGAACACGCTGTGATTTTGAAATCAAAAGATTATGATCTTGCAATCGATCTGATCACAAAGGCTCAGTGGGTGGCGCTCTTTAATGATATACATCCGGGATATTTTGAGAGAGATTATGTTAAAAGAGTAGCTGATGATGAACCAGCTTCAGAGATGTTTTTGGGTTTAAACGGCTTTGATGAGCATAGTTATGAAAAATCATTTCCGGAGAATATCACATTTGGGTATTACAACGGAGACTTTAAGGAACTCCTGACAGCTGTTGAAAAAGTCATACCGCATTGGGTTCCGTTGTTTAGTGAGAAGTCGCGGGTATACTGCGGTTTCGTGGATGGAAAGATTGCCAGCTTCTGTATGATAGAGAATTTTGGAGAACATGCGGCAGCAGGAAAGAAACTAAAAATCGGCGGTCCCGGATGTGTAGGAACGGTACCGGAATATCGTGACCGGGGCATCGGGCTTACAATGGTCAGGAATGTTACAAAGATACTTAAAGATGAAGGGTATGATCTCAGCTATATACACTATACCTACGAAACAGGGTGGTACTCAAAGCTTGGCTACAAAGTGGTATTAAGCTGGACCGGTAAAGGGATAATATGAGATGAGCGAAGACACTAACCGTATACCGATACAGATTGTTGAAAGTTTTGTAAGAGAATCCGAAAGAATCATAGGAGATAACCTTGTAGGCATATATCTACATGGCTCGGCAGTTATGGGCTGCTACAATCCTGAAAAGAGCGATCTGGATTTTGTGGTGGTTGTAAAAGAAAATGTAAAAGATGAAACTAAGAAAGCTTTTATGGATATGGTCATAGCTCTGAATGCACAGACACCTGATAAGGGCATTGAAATGAGTATAGTCAAAAGAGAAGTCTGTGATCCGTTTATATATCCGACTCCTTTTGAATTGCACTTTTCACAGATGCATATCAAATGGTACAGTGACAATCCTGATGATTACATTAGGAAAATGAATGGTACGGATAAGGACCTAGCAGCTCATTTTACAGTAATGAAGACACGCGGAAAGTGCTTATTCGGATTACCGATCGACGAAGTGTTCGGTGAAGTTCCGGAACAGTGCTATATGGATTCTTTGTGGAGTGATATAGAGGAAGCTGCAGAGGAAATAACAGATAATACCATGTATCTGACATTGAACCTGGCAAGAGTCTATGCTTGGATCAAGGAGAAAAAAGTCCTCTCCAAGAAAGAAGGTGGAGAATGGGGACTTAAAAATCTGCCTGATAAATATCACTCATTATTACAAGATGCTCTTAAGGAATATAAGGGCATGGAACCAAAATATGATATGGACATTGCATTGGATTACGCAAATGATATGCTAACAAAAATTCAAACAGAGGGGAAAACATGATAACAGAAGACGATATAAAAAGAATTAATGAATTACATCATAAATCCAAAAACGAAGGATTGACTGAAGAAGAAAAACAGGAACAGCAGAAGCTGAGAGCAGCATATGTAGAAACTATGCGTAACCATATAAGGACACATCTGGACAATGTAGTGATACAGAGGCCGGATGGAAGCAGGGAAAAACTGAAGAAAAAAGACATTGAATAATGGAGAACTAACAATGGGAATAAATGATAAAGCATCTGTAAAAGCACAATACAATACATCGAATAATCTGAGTACGAGAATATCGATACACGACAAGTATTCAACCAACAAGCAGGGATTCGGAAATTGGATTACATCTCATTATGAGATTGAAACCGGTATGAAAGTCCTGGAGCTGGGCTGTGGTACCGGCAGCATGTGGGTTGGAAAAGGTGAACTGATAAAAAAGTGTTCTAAACTTATATTATCCGATTTTTCTGAAGGAATGCTTGAGAAAACAAAGGAAACCTTGGGAGAGTACGAAGGTATTGAATATCAGGTTATTGATATACAGGATATTCCTTACGAGGATAATACATTTGATATTGTAATCGGTAACATGATGCTGTATCATGTGCCGGATCTGTATAAGGGACTTAGTGAGGTAAGCCGAGTGCTTAAGGATGGCGGAAAGTTCTACTGTGCAACATATGGTGAGAACGGTATAATGGAATATGTATATGGCCTTTTTGCCGACCATGGAGTTGAAGCCTCAACGAAAAACACCTCGTTTACTTTGCAAAACGGTGCAGAGAAGCTTTCAAAGGTATTTCCGAAGGTTACAAGATATGATTATGTAGATTCTCTGGAAGTAACTAATCTGGATGATCTGGCCGATTATGTTTATTCTCTGACAGGAATGTCGGAGTTAAAGGAAATACCTCGTGAAACTATGCTAAACGTCTTTAAAGAGAATTCGGTAGATGGAGTACTTCGCGTGCCCAAAGATTACGGAATGTTTGTGGCTGAAAAGGAACAAAATAAATGAATACAAGACCTGACTTTGAAAGTATAAAGGATTTTGAGGAATTCAGTAAGTATTACTGGTATAGAGAAGAACTTATTAAAATCTGCAAAAAACTTGGTTTGAAAGCAGATGGTGGGAAGATAGAATTAAACAAAGTTATAGAAACCTATTTTTCAGGAGAGAAGATTTTACCGTTAAAGAAAAATGAAGTAAGAGTTCCTATTGAGAAAAAAAGGAAAATCACCTCAAAGAAAAAAGCAACAGTATCAGAATTGTCTTTAGATACGGGACTTATAGAATGTGGCTTCACCTTTGGTCCGAGGTTCCGTGATTTCTTTATAAAACAGACCGGTGAAGTAAATTTTAAGTTTAATGTTGACATGGTTGCCACTGCCAAAGCGGTAAAGGAGAGCGGAGACGAAGCTTTTAAACTTGGAGATCTTCTTGACATCTATTACGGAAAAAAGACTTATGCGACTTACGATAAGTCGGCTCTCCAGTGGAATAAGTTTGTCCACGATTTTTGCAGGGACGATGCCACAAAAGTATTTCCGGAAAGACTTAAGGCAGCAGCTGCTTTGTGGAAGATAGTTCGTGAATCAGACAGAGAAAAAAAGTATTCACATGCACTGCTGGAAGAATTCCGGAAGGAAATAGAGAAGTAAGAAATAGTTTTGCGCAAATTACAGTAAGTACTCTGTAAGAAAATATAGAAAGATGAAGATAGAAATATAAGGATAAAAAGATGATATACATAAAGAAAACAGACAGATCCTGCTTTGAGATGTATGATTCGATAAGCCAGAATGTCGATGTAAGAAGTGAATATAAGGTAAAAAGAATTGATAACGGCCTTGGCGGATTTATATTGGAGGAAGTACCTGTTACGCCCCACGTCAAAGACTTAAGCGTTTATGAACGTGCAACCGAATACGAGAAAGAGTTTGATATCACGCATTGGAGCTTTTACATGGCTTTTGATGATGAAAAGCCGGTAGGAGCAGTTACCATAGCCGCAAAAACAGAAAATCTGTATATGCTTGCAGGACGTAATGATGCCTGTGTTTTGTGGGATATCCGTGTCGCAGATGAATATAAGCATCAGGGCATCGGCCAGAAAATGCTTGATCTTGCGATAAAGGATGCAAAGGCTGACGGCTATAGGCAGATGATCATAGAATGCCAGAATAATAATGTTCCGGCATGCAACTTTTACAGGAAGCAGGGCGCACTACTGTCAAAGATTGATATGTATGCCTACTATCAGGAGGAAGCCTGCAGGGATGAAGTGCAGTTCGTGTGGTATCTGGACTTATAAATCAATCATGGAAACCCTTTTCGGTGATCGAATGGAGATGGAGAAAAGAAAAAGATGGAATACAGCACAAAAATATCGGAAAGGATGTGGAACCAGCCTGACAAGGGTGAACTTGAGGCTGAGAGAGAGCAGACTTTCATAGATGATATAGTGCAGAAGGCACATATTGAAAAAGAATTACTGAGCAGTCTGGATGGAATTGAGACTGCGTTTGACGGTGGAGCGGGAAGCGGAAGGTTTTCCATACTTCTCGCAAAACACGGAGTTAAGGTTACACATTTTGATATCTCACAGCCTATGCTTGATAAGGCTAAAGAAATAGCTGAAAAAGAGGGTGTACTTGACAGGATAATTTTTGCCAAGGGAGCCTTAGAGGATTTGTCGGAATATGAGGATAAAGCATTTGACCTAGTTATGTCATTTGATGCACCGATATCCTATACATATCCTAATCAGGAGAGAACTATAAAAGAACTGGTTAGAATTGCGAAAAAGAAAATAATCATCAGTGTATCAAGCAGGCTCGGAGCGTTGCCTTACCTTGCAAATCCGATACAGAAAAATCAGTTTATACTGGATGAAAAATGTGAAAATGCCTGGGTACAGTGGTGTATCACAAGCAGGGAGCAGATGATCCAAAGCTTTAGTTTTAAAGAAGAAAAACTGTTAGAAGCATTCGAGAGCGGGTTGCTATGTGATGTTGAAGAAACCAGGAAGGCATATGATAATGGCGAAGCACCTTGGAGTATTTCCTACCATTTTATGCCAGATGAGCTGGAGAGAATCTTAAAAGAATGCGGAGTAAAGAATATCTCTTTGGCAGGCCCAGGGGCATTTGCCAGAACCATACCAAATGAAATACTGGTAAAGATAATGAATGACACAGAACAGAGAGAAGAATTCCTTGACTTTTGTCATAAGTATGACAGTAACCCATATGTTTGTGGAATGGGTAAGGACAATCTTTTTGCAAAAGGTGACAAGTAATGAAGGAAACTACAAACAGGGTTTATTACATTGACAATCTGAGATGGATGACAGTCTCGTTACTGATACTGTATCATGCCGCTATGGCTTATAATACCTGGGGAGAGGCAAATTACATCTTTCTTGGTGCTATAAAGCCGATAGCATCAATAGTAGTTTTTATCAGTCCCTGGTTTATGCCTCTCATGTTTCTGCTTGCGGGGATATCCTCAAAGTATTCTTTGAGAAAAAGGGGATATAAGACATTTATATGCGAGCGATTTAAAAGACTAGGAATCCCCTTCATTTTCGGTATGGTTGTCATTAACCCTGTATTAAGCTATATAGCTGATGTCACGCATAATGGATATACCGGTAACTACTTCGCCCACTATGGGGTATTCTTTACAAAATACACTGACCTTACAGGCTACGATGGGGGTTTTACTCTGGGACATTTTTGGTTTCTTGCAGTATTTATTGTTATATCTCTTTTGTCATGCCAGATAATAAGGCTAGTAGATATGGTTCCGGAAAAAACCGGACAAAAAATAAGATTATTGGTTGGAGTGCTATTATTTGTTGTGGCTGTAGCGTCTTATGAGATAACCGCTTTTGGAAAATCGCTGTTAACATATCTGTGTCTATA
>JAEEVK010000152.1 GCA_016287095.1 Lachnospiraceae bacterium | reverse complement strand
TATTCTTTATTTCAGCTTCACTCGGATATCTTCCTTTTTCCTTGTAATAGTTATATATGAATTCCAGAATGTAACCGTTAAATTTCTCCTCCGCCCGTATAAGTGACTTTATCCTGCCCTTAAACGTAAAGGCAAGAAAAGGATACTTCTTTGTCATATACAGATAGTATCCCTTGATCCTCTGTGACTGTGAAGAGAGGAAATCATTGTGTTCAAGAAGCTCTATTATCTGCATGAGAAAATTGCTGTGGGCAAGATCTATGGTATTATGCGATCTTAGCGCCTCAGCCTTTAAGTCTGTTGCGTACTGTATAAGTATTTTAAGTACTGTATTTCCGTCATACAGATAATCGTTCAGGGTGATCATTTACAAATCCTTTCTGTTGTTTAAAGTTCATCTTCTTCAGGGATCAGCTTATACACAGCTGTGTTCTGATATGCCAGGGTTTCATTATGAGCAAATGCGACAATCCCGGAAATAGGTGCTCTTACTTCCTGAAGTACATCTGCCGTGTAGGGATCGCTAATAATTGCAAGCACCTGACCTGCCTCAACCTTTTCTCCTGCTTTGGCACATTGTTCAAAAAACCCCGCATGCATGGCTCTTACATCGATAAAATTCTGGCTTTCTACCACTCTTGAGATATAGCCCTCATAACCTCTGTATTCGATCACTCCCTGTTTGCACAGGAAATTGAATATCGCATCAACAGCCTGTTTTGCACTGTTCTTGTCAATATCACCGGTGCTTGTTGTATATATTGAAAAAGCATCGGTTTCCCATAGCTGCCAGTTATAATTTAAGGTTGTTGTATCGAATGGTCTGGGATTATGAAGCACTACATACGGCAGACCAAACTGTTTAGCCAGTTCCACATTCTCTGCACCCGTTTTCATCATCCTGACCTGCGGTACAAAGTTACCCGGCATGTAAAATGAAGCAAACTGTATACCATATCTGTAATCCTTCACTTTTCTGAAGATACCATCTGCGATCCGCTGTGTTGTCTCTCCCAGTTCATATCCGGGAAACATCCTGTTTATATCAGTATTATCGATAGTCCAGAATCTTTTTTTCGTGTTTACCGAATACGAATTGCCGCATGGTATAACAAGTATTTCCTTACCTTCTTTTATCCTGCCCTTTCCCTCCAATAAGCTCAATTTCTTTATCAGCTGTGAACACACGTAAATCTGTTGGAATTCATTTCCGCGCAGTCCTCCGACTATGCAGACAGAAGGTTCACCGGATCCGAAACGGTATCCGCTCACCCTGAAGTCGTCACGGTAAAGGGCCTTTATCTCATATAGTACTTCTTTTTTCATCCTCTTCCTCCGTATACTTAAGACAAAGCTTCCGCACGAAGTATCCTGCCAAGAAGCGAGCCCTCATCAACTATGGGATATTCCCTTATGGTAAAAAGCCAACCACTGCCCGGTGCCTTAACTTCGCTTAGCAGTTCTCCTGTCAGGGGATTTACGATCATCCCTATGCACTCATCCTGCTCCACCATGGAACCGTGAGTTTTTTGTTTCATAAATATTCCCGAAACCTCGGCATTCAGATAATAAACATCCTGCCCCTTCTCATCATTGCTTAATACGGGAATGTGTGTGGGTTCTACTTTTTCTTTCCAAATACCAAACTCTGACATCAGAGAGAAAATCCCGTCCACCAGCTGGTCTCCATACTCTTTTGTAATGCGCATTCCCACACCCATTTCTACAACCAGTGTATTTATTCCGCAATTGTTTAAACTGTATGCAAAGGTGGATTCAAGTACCGTACTTGCGCCATGTACCCATATAAAATCTACATTCGATTTTTTTGCGATCGGTACAAGAGTCTGTTTATGCTCCTCGTTGATCCGGATCTGCGGGATTTCGGTAAGAAAGATATTGCTTGCATGTATATCAAGAACAAGAGCGGTACCCTGCATATCATTTAAGATCTCCGCCGCTATGTATTCGTTCATATCGCCATTATGATTTCCCGGAAAGAGCCTGTTCATATCCAGATCAAAGGCCGGGATTCCTCTTGTAATATTATCTATACCAAAAGGGTTCATGGCCGGATATATATCAACAATTCCGGACAGAAAACAGGCCTTTTCCCTTATGCGTCTTGTGAGTTCATAGCAAACATACTGACCCTCAAGCTCATCTCCATGGATTCCTGTAACAATTGCTATCCTTTTATTATCCTTTTCAAGTTCAGCCGTTTGTGCCCCATCCGGCATGAGTCTATGTTTTAATATCTTTAGATACTCATCTACCGGAAGCTCGGTCCTTACAACAGTTTCTATAAGATCAATCATCCCTGCTTTCCTCCACCACTACATTGATCTCCTGTATCTGCCTGGGAGATCCGTAAAAATACCCCTGATTTATGGTACAGTCTCTTGCGTCTCTTCCATGAGAAATACAGATATATTGATCATCAACCATACAGTTATTGGTCGGATCGAACCCCACCCATTTTTTCCCGTCACATACCTCTACCCAGGCGTGGGATGCTCCTTCTCCCGTCATCATCCCAACCACATATCGGCTTGGTATATGTTCCTTTCTCAGGAGCGCAAGAAGAATATGTGCATAGTCCTGACATACCCCCATACCAAATACGGCTGCTTCCTCTGCTGTAGTTGTTACCTGTGTGATTCCCTGAACATACTTAATGCATGAATGAACAGCTTCCATCCATCGCAATGCTTTTTCTGTTATGGCTTCTTTTTCAGGAGTCCCTGCTGACAGTTTTTTGTATAATTTGTCCAGCGTCGGACCAATTTTCGTAAGGTCCGTGTTGTATCGGAACATACCGATCTTATGTGCATCCGCGACCGGCTGAAAGGCATCACCATATACATAAGCCATACCGTCCACACTTACACAGAATTCCGTGTGTGGTTTTTCCACTACTCCGTATATGCATCTGTTGCCGAAAGAATCCGTTTCCGTTCCACCAACATGTGAAGGTGTGATCTGTATATTCAGGTTAGTGATCTTCTGTCTTTCGCTGTCTATCGGAAAACAACGAAGAGTAAAATGGTGACGGTTAACCGGTTCCGGAAACAACAACCGCATATGATATTGAAAATCCAGTTTACGCATTTTCTGTTCTTCTCTCTTCGTCATCAAACAGCGACTCTATCTCTTCAACCACAATATCATTCGGGATTTCTGACATCTCCACCAGATAGTTTAAATGGGCAAGCTTCATTGTGTTGTATTTAAGCCCTGTACGGTTTATCCTCGTGTTCAGACGTTTCATCTCCCGCCTTAATCGTACCGGATCCATCTTCATCCTTGCATACAGATCGATCCGCTCTATCCGTTTGCCAAGCTTGATTATGCTTCTGACATGCTCATTATCAATATCGTCATCCACCATTCCCCAGAATGCCACAATATTATCTACAACCTTCTGAAGCTGGATAAGAGGTGCCTGTGATGCCTTGGCCTTGTTCATGGCATAAACTGCGAGCTGAATGTAGGCAAGGGTCTCACTTCCGATTTCCTCTCTCAGCACTACTGCATTGTCATAGGCCCTGATAAGGTTTGAATAAATTGAATTGGTATCGTTCTCATCGAAACAATATCTTTGGATAAAGTCATCCTTTGAATTATAAATATTCGGAATATCCTGAGCCTTGCAAAAAGCATTGTAGTCCTCCTCCTTCAGTTCTATCAGGGAATCAAACCGTTTTTCATATTCATGGATGGTCGTATATACCCTCTCACTGTATCTACCAAGCCAATATAGCTGGTCACTGTGTTCTAACGATAATATAGCCATAATCATTCCTCCATAACCCATGTATCTTTAAAACCACCGCCCTGTGATGAATTTACGATAAAGGAATCCGGATTTCTTGAAAATCTCGTAAGACCGCTCTTCCACACCATGGGTTCATCAGCCATAAGCACAAATGCCCTGAGATCCGCTTTCCTCGGGACAGCTTCTCCGTTTTCATATATATCTATATCAAGAAAATCGATCACCTCCTGGGCAATGAACCTTCTTGGCTCCGCCTTCAGCATCGCGATAAATCTATCCTTCTCTTCCCCGGTCATCCCGCTTCCGAAAACAACTCCATATCCCCCGGCTTCCGCAACATCCTTAAGTACCAAAGAATCAAAATTCTCAAGCACATATTCCATATCCTTCGGATAGAAAGGAAGATATGTCGGCGCATTATGCAGAACAGGTTCCTCGCCCAGATAATACCTGACCATATCGGGAACGAAATAATAGATTCCCTTATCATCTGCAACACCGTTTCCCGGAGCATTTATGAGCGCAACATTGCCCTTCCTGTAAATGTCATATATATGGGGTATGCCGATAACCGATTCCGGATTGAAATTCATCGGATCAAGGTATTCATCGGAAATACGTCTGTAAACGGCACCTACTCTTTCCTTACTCCCCGAATAATCTTTGAAGAACAGGTTATCATTCTCTACAACAAGCTCATTTCCAGTAACAAGGTGGGCTCCCGTCTGTTCGGCAAGATATGAATGCTCAAAGTATGCAGCATTATACCTTCCGGGTGTCAGGATTACCGTATGTCCTCCGACATTTACATGATCCATTGTTTTTCTTAACAGCTTCGCATAGTTTCTGTTATCCGAGATTGCATTCTTTTTAAATGTCTCCGGTGAACTTCTCCGGCAGATCTCCCTTGCTATCATGGGATATGATGCGCCGGACGGTATCCTCAAATTATCCTCAAGAACATACCACTCGCCATCTTTTGCCTGCACAAGATCTATTCCGGAGATATGCGTAAATACATCCTTAGGCGGTCTTACACCCTCGCATTGTGCCAGGTATCCGCTCCCCATATAAACAAATTCTTCCGGAACCACATTATCACGTATGATTTTCTTGTCTCCATAGATATCCTTTATAAATTCATTAAGGGCCATAACCCGCTGTTTAAGTCCCCGTTCAAGATAATCAAACTCATCCCGGCCTATTTTTCTCGGGATCATGTCAAATGGGAACAACTGCTCCTTAAAAGTCCCGTTTTTATATATGCCAAACCTCACGCCGTATCTTGCCAGCAATTCATTTACCGTATCGGAATATGAATATAATTCTTCTTTTACCATGCGCATCCCTCCTCGCTCATGATATAAAAAAGGCGGCCTGCATACGAATCCGTAACGCAGAACGCCTTTGTTCACTTGATGTTAAACTGAAAAACGGAGCTGTAATCACTTACAGCCCCGTTGCTTGCCACAATTATATGTTCTCATGATAGAAATGTCAATATTTGCGATTTACAAATCCTTAAGCCACAGCTTGACTGATGCATCACTCGGCATACGCCAGTCTCCTCTCGGCGACAGGGAGACCGAACCCACTTTAGGGCCGTCGGGCAGGCAGCTCCTCTTAAATTGCTGGGAGAAGAAGCGTTTAAAGAACTTCCCAGCCGCTTCCCTTACCTCTTCCAAGGTCAGCTCCGGATACGCTCTTAATGCATAAGCCGCAGTCCTTGACGGTTCAAAGCCGTACCTTAATGTATATCGGATCCCCCGGATATCGGAATACAGCTTTTCCATAGTATGAATATGTCCCGATAATTCCTCAACCTGCTTGGATACAAGTGCATTCTGAAGTGACTCCTCCCTGGCTTTTTTTACTTGCTGATATGAATGTATGACAGTCATAACGGCAAAGAATGCTATTACACCAAACAAGTTAAGGATCGAACATATTCTTTTATCATCATCACATATGGCTATAAGCATATAGTCCCTCCAATATACTTGAATT
>JAEEVK010000151.1 GCA_016287095.1 Lachnospiraceae bacterium | reverse complement strand
CGTAGCACTGCGAAAAGTTGTCGCCCTGCTTTTCGATCTTGTTGTAGTTAATAGGGAACATCAGGGTCTTGCTGATGCCCTTCGCAAGCGCGCGTGACATGTAGCGGGGCTTCTTTAAGCCTTCGGTTGCATCCTTGCTTGCGGGGTAGTACACGCGGCAGGCGATATTCCTGCTGCCGTAAAGGGAGTAAGTTATGGTTCCTACTGCGTATCCGCCTGTGGGTAAGGGTTTGTTACTCATGTGCTTTACCTCCGAAAAGCATAATTACAGAACTTGCAAGAGTTCTAAAAAGTTTCCTGGGATCGGCTTTAATACTTTGGTCTCCTGTTCCATAGCAGTGAGACATGATGCAGTACTTCTCGATTCCCGTATAGGAAGCGGAGAAAAACATAGCAATCTCTTCGGGGGAGGAGACGGGGTTATATCCATTCCTTACGGCTCCTTCAACAAGCAACGGAACTGCATGCTTTCCCAAGTATTCGAGGTTGCCTGTTCCTTTGATGTTAGACATTATCCTGGCGGCGCGCTCGGGCTCATTAATGGTGATTACTCCGAGGTCGAAGTTGATCTTCTGTATGTCGGATATGTGTTCTTCCATTGCCTCGGCAAGGCTGTCGCAGACTCTGTAGAGGAGCTCCTCGATAGAAGCTGATTTATCTGCAAGGATCTCATTGAAAGAATCGATGAGATTATACTGGGTGCGCATCTTCGTGATCATGTCCGAGAGGATCTCATCGAGACCGTTATAGTAGCGGTAGATAGCGCCCTGGCTCATGCCGGTCTCCGCGATGACGTCGGAGATCGTAACCATCTCTACGGGCTTTCTAAGGCACACCTGATAGGCGGCATCGACGATCATGTTACGTTTGCTCTCAAGATATTCTTCAGTAACTTTAGGCATAACAATATCTCCTTAACACCAACAATGAAACAACATTCATTTAATGAAACTGGTTTCATTTTAGTCGGGTGAGCCTTGTTTGTCAACACAATGTCGGTATAAAATAAAAACCGATATGAGTGACGCTCATGTGGCTTAGCATCATTCTTTGGATCGTGGCTGCGGCTTTCACAGTCTTCGAGGTCATGAACGGCAATTACGCTACAGGTGATTCAAGAACCAAGCATGTGCTTCTTACTGCAACGACCGCGTGGATGGGACTTGTCATTACCACCACGAGGAACGGACACGGATTCAGAAAGTGGTTTGCGACGATCTTCAGTTACTTCGTGATGTTCGTAAGCGTAGCATCTTTTGTCATCTACATAGTAAGACTTATTCAGGGCGAAGGCGCGCTTTTCTGATCTGCTTGTAAACTTCCCATAAAATGCCACACCGCGGTGTATCTAACTGCGTCTTCTAAAGGTAGAATAATTCTATTATTTCTTACGAAGGAGACGTGACTATGTCAGGTAATGTTAGACCCGATTCAATGGAAAGAATCACGACGGAAGCTCTTGCTCAGGCTTTTATTGATGAGCAGATCAAGAGCATTAAAGAGCAGGTCAAGGACAGCAAGGTGCTTCTCGCACTTTCAGGTGGAGTCGACTCTTCAGTAGTCGCAGCTCTCCTTATCAAGGCCATCGGCAAGAATCTCGTGTGCGTACACGTTAACCACGGCCTCCTTCGTAAAGGCGAGCCCGAGATGGTATGTAAGGTTTTCCGCGATGAGCTTAATGCTAACCTCGTTTATGTTGACGCAGTAGACCGTTTCCTTGGTCTTCTTGAGGGCATCACAGATCCCGAGCAGAAGAGACACATTATCGGCGAAGAGTTCATCAAGGTTTTCGCTGAGGAAGCAGCAAAGCAGGAAGGTATCCGTTACCTCGCACAGGGCACGATCTATCCCGACATCCTCGAGAGCGAGCAGGGTATCAAGGCACACCACAATGTAGGCGGACTTCCTCCGGAGTTGGACTTCGAGCTCGTCGAGCCCGTTAAGCTCCTTTATAAGGACGAGGTGCGTGTTGTAGGTAAGGCTTTGGGACTTCCTGATAACATGGTATTCCGTCAGCCCTTCCCGGGCCCCGGTTTGGGCGTAAGATGCCCCGGTGCCATCACACGCGACAGACTTGAAGCTGTACGTGAATCCGATGCTATCCTTCGTGAAGAATTCGAAAAGGCTGGTCTCGCAGGTAAGGTATGGCAGTACTTCACTGTAGTTCCCGACTTTAAGTCCACAGGTATCAAGGGAGGCAAGAGAGCCTTCGAGTGGATGTGTATCGTAAGAGCTATCAACACAGTCGACGTAGTAGAGTGCACGGTAGAGCCGATCGAGTACGACCTCATGTGTAAGATCACGGATCGTATCACACACGAAGTTCCGGGCATCAACCGAGTGCTTTATGACTATACGCCGAAGCCTACGGGTACAGTAGAGTACGAATAATATACAAACGCTGGGAACGCCCTGCTTTATGCGGATAAGGCAGTAATGCAAAAACAGAGCATAGCATCAGTTTACAGAGACAGAGACCGATAGGATTTGACATATCCTGTCGGTCTTTTTCTATCATTACATAGACTGGGCCTTACTCTTGACACAAGCCTGTCTTACGACCTCGGAATGGAATAGCAAAATGTGCGTTCACAGAATAGCATTTTATGCATATGGAATTATTTCCGACTATATGGTCTTTTCCGATTACATTTACCGCTCATCTAACACCTCCTCTCTCTATCGGTTAGTGAACGTTCATTTTGAATGTCCTATGGCAACGCAAGCAACGCGTCTGAACGTTCAGTTCAGACACGGATGAACTTGTCAGGGAATCCCTGAGACCCTTTTGCACTCTCATCACGATAGTTTCTTCATTAGGAAGAACGAAGCGGGTTTTAGGGGAACCCTAACAAGATTTTTGCCTTTGTACGGACAAAGGCGTTGCTTGCGACTTCATGGGACACTCAAATAACGAACAAATATATCAGTGAGAAAGGAGCCTCAAATGAGTGCGAAAAATCCAAGGAAGAGACCCTGGAGAATAGATCTTCATATAACTATTGATGAGCGGAATGATATCAGATCAAAGTCGGATATAGGTGGACTAGATTTGTAGCACCAAAAAGTTATCAAGAGCTCTTTACCCAGATGGTATAATTACCTTGTCTGAGGGAGAGAGCCCTTAGTCAAGAAAATCAACAGTTTTCCCATACATATAGGATATTATTAAGACATTGGGCTTACAGGGGGATAAAAAAGGACAGATGCGACAGATAAAAAACAGGTTCTTATGCCTAATAGTGGTTTCACTGTTCACGTTAAGCGTGAGCGGGTGTCATTTCCTTCAGTATTCGAAGCTTCGACGCAACGAGATCAGAAATGCCAAAGAATTCTTCGAATATCTCAAGGATGAAGATATAGACAGTTTGGTCGATCTGTTTTCAGATGAAGTTCAGGATACCTGCGATCTCGAAGAAGAGTGGGAAGAATTCTTTGATGTTATCGATGGCAACATTGAGTCTTATGATAGATTAAGGGTTACATATTCCGAACAATTCATAGATGACGGAAATATCACACGATGTCTTCTTGAGGTTGTTTTCTTAGATGTCACAACTGATGAGGGCGAAGAATATGATCGATTGGAATATAATACCTTTGTTGTCCATTCCGACCGGGATAAGTTGGGTATTACGGCGGTCCGCCTGGAAGATGATGATGAATTCTTAAGTAGAATAGGAAATTAGAACATATACTAGTACTTATCTGAGGAAGTGATCCCTTAGTCGGGAAAATGAACAGTTTTATTGATGATATAGTATAGTTGGAGAATAAATGAATACTAGAGAATTTTTAAATATAATACATATCGCTGAACGCTTAAAGGACACCCCTAGACACTGTACTACAAGTAAAAGAAGAGTAGAAAGTGTAGCAGAACATAGTTGGAGAGTATCCCTAATGGCATCACTTTTAAGAGGCGAGTTTCCGGATATTGATATTGATAAAGTAGTTAATATGTGTCTTATTCATGATTTGGGAGAATGCTTTACTGGAGATATTCCGACGTTTGATAAAACAGATCAGGATAGAGATACAGAGGATGCTTTGCTAAAAGAATGGATTGATAGTTTGCCTAAGGAAGTAGCTGATTATATGAAGGCACTTTATGCTGAAATGGATGCACAAGATACTAAAGAATCTAAGCTTTATAAAGCTCTTGATAAACTTGAAGCATTAATTCAGCACAATGAATCTCCAATAGATACTTGGTCTGAGAATGAGTATGAACTAAATAAAACTTATGCATTTGAAAATGTAGAGTTTTCTGAATGGCTTAAAGAGCTGCGAAAAGAAATACTGCAAGATACTATTGATAAGATTGATTCTGAAAAACCGGATGTTCAAAAATTTATGGAGGAACTGGATAGGCTTCATACTACTAATATGGGAGCTGAAAGAATAAAAAAGAATTTAAACCTTTCTTGCGATGATGTTGTTCTTTGGTGTCGACAAAGGATAGTGGATAAGAATGCTGATATTTATCGACAAGGAAAAAATTGGTACATAAAAATAGCTGGATGCGAAATAACTGTAAACGCTAAAAGCTATACCATCATTACGGCTCATAAAACATAATTCCAGAAAATACGGCTAAGGAGTCAGGTTCAAATGTCTGTCGTTTTACAGGAGACGGGAATATGAGAAGTAATCTTATACATGAGGAATACTCTTCAGATAAGCAGTATAAGTTTCAGGTTTATCAAGAAGAGAAGTATTATGAAGTGTTCCTTCAAAAGAGAATTACTGACGAATATATGGGACCCGATTGGTTCACCTATTCAGATGTTAGGGATTATAAACATATTGCAGATAGCTTTGATAATGCAATGAAAATTGGAATGGAAGGCTTAAGAAACCTTTCAGGTGAAGAATTCTAAATCATCAGTTTTACGAGGTTGAATAGATGAGGGATATTAAAGATTTACCTGCATGGGAAAGGCTGTTCAAGAAGATCGTCTGGAAGCAGCTGGGTGAGATAAAAGATAAGAACATTCTGGATTTCGGAAGTGGAGAGGGTATTACATCTGATCATTTTGCGAAGTTTAACCGTGTGGTTGCTGTAGAGCCATGGGAAGATATGCTTAAGGATGCATGGACAGATCATGACTATAGGCAGGTGGTTGGTGATATCAAGGCTCTTTCTGAGTTTGAGGATAACAGTTTTGACATGATCATTTGTCATAATGTTCTTGAATATATAGATGATAAAGCGAACGTGGTTCGGGAACTGGCGAGAGTGCTTAAACCAGGCGGATCTATATCATTAGCAAAGCACAATCGTAACGGAAGAGTCATGCAGATGGCTGTTCTTCTGGATGATTTTGATAAAGCGAACGCTCTCCTTGATGGAGAAGACAGCACGGCTTCTAAGTTTGGTGCGATTCGATATTATGACGATTCTGACGTGACCAAGTGGTGTCCGGAATTGTATATTGAGAAAACTTATGGAATACGAACATTCTGGGATCTTCAACAGAATCAAGAGAAGCATTCGTATGAAGAGTGGCAGGAGAAAATGATGCAACTTGAGATGAGAGTTTCTAAAATACAAGAATTCATTAATATTGCATTTTTTCATCATCTCATAATAAGAAAAAGCGAATGCTGATGTTGCATTATATGAACAGTATAGATGTATATCGAAGATAAAAGCGAAATCTAATCATGATTGGCTTTTTTACGAAAGGAGCGGTAATGGAATATATTCGGATAACAAAAGATAACATCGAAGAGGAACATATTTGCTGTGCAATATCAAATAATAAGGATGTTCAGGTGTCTTCAAAGAAGG
>JAEEVK010000150.1 GCA_016287095.1 Lachnospiraceae bacterium | reverse complement strand
TACGGTTTTATCATTACGAATCCTCCTGACGGAGAACTTATGGAAGACAAGAAAGATATGCCGGCACTCTACAAGTTGATAGGGCGTGTATATAACAGCCTAGATTCTTGGTCAATGTTCCTAATCACCGGTTATGAAGAGGCCGAGAACTTCATCGGAAGAAAAGCAGATAAAAACCGAAAAATATATAACGGAATGCTTAAGAGTTACCTGTATGAATACATGGGACCCAAGCCTCCGAAAGTACCTACACAATCCAAATAGTTTGATTTTTTAACCCTTCTATCTATTGAAGGGTTATTTTTTGCGCAAAAACGCCACCCCTTCCGGAGTGGCGTCTTTTCACACATTTTAATTTGGATGGAGTTTAAATTACTTAATGATATCTGCACCTGCAAGAGTTACCTTCTGCTGGAAATCACCGTATACGGTATTGTTGAAGGTAATAGTAACACTCTTAACAAGCTTGCTGGTACCGTCACCGTTGATAGCTACATCTGCATCGATAATAGCTGAAGCAGGAAGCTTCTTGCCATCGATATAGAACTCATAGCAGTCTGTTGCGATAGCGATAGGAGCTGTCTCAGTAGTCTTGTCCTTTACAAACTTGTATGAAACAGCAGGCTGGCTATTGGAAACAACGATACTCTTCTGACCTACGATAGCGATCTGAGAGTTGTTAGCTCCAAGTACCAGGCTGTAAGCAGTGAAAGTATACTGACCTGCTGCAAGCTTCTTCTGGTACTCATATGACTGGAACTTAACTTCCTGTGAATCATCTGTTACAAGATCAGGAAGAGCTGTTAAGTACTGACCATCCTTCTGGATAGTATAAACATAAACCTTGGTGCCCTCAGCAAGGCCGAAATCAGAAGCCTTAAGCTGAGCTGTAACTGCAGAACCTCTGAACTTGAGGAATTCCTTCTTAACTGTATAGTTGCCGTTTACACCCTGTACGCTGATAGTAGTTACCTGAGGCTTAACATCGCCTTCCTTAATAGCTGTATCCATAGCGTAAACACTGATCTCAGGATTTGAAAGTCTCCATGCTGTAGCTTCTGTCTTGTCAGCTATCTGGAACATTACATTGCATGATTCTGTACCGCAGCTAACCTTAGCTGTGATAACGCCTTCCTTAGCGAATGCTACTGAAGCGCCGGGTACGGTAAGCTTTCCGTCAGCGAAAGCACCGAATGAAACAACGCCGTTTGCAAGAGTTGTATCAACCTGAGAAATGGTGATAGGCTGATCCTTCATAACATCGCCATACTGATCTTTAACAACAGCTGTAATCTCAATGCTGTCGCTAGCAGCAGGATTAACATTTAAGAATGTCTTGTTAACTGTAGCTGTAATAGTGCTAACCTTCTTAGCTGCCTTGATCTCTACCTCAGCAACTGCATAGTCACGGCCGTTCTTATAAAGAACTACTGTACAAACACCGGTATTATTAGGGATGAGTTTATATCCGCCTGTAGATGCTACAGAACCAATAAACATAACCTTTCCGTTATTGGTATCAACCTTCTCAATACCCTCTTCAGCGATGGTCTTGTAGGTCTCTTTACCTGTTACGGCATCCTTGTAAACAAAGAGTACTTCAAGTACTGCACCGGTATTATCGATTGTAAATGAATTTGATAAAGTATCTGTAGCCTTCATGTAAACACCATCATCATTGGTAACTGTGTAGATGATTCTGTCAAACTGAGGCTCGTATGACATAATTGCTATGTTATCCTGCTTCAGATATACAGGAGAACCGTTTACATATCCCTTTAATACAGAGATATTGAAGTAGTGAACCTTGTTAGGTAATGAGAAGTAAACCTGTGTACCGCTTGCATAAGCATCATATACATTCTGCTCTGCATTGGTGATCTCAACCAATACCTTATCCTTTACATTATTGGTGATATCTACGCCTTCAGCATTGTAGAACTTAAGGCCGAGGTCAGCCATAGTATTGTAAAGAACCTTAGTATTTGTTACTTCAACCTTAGCGATATCCATCTCTGAACCGCCAACAGCCTTGAAGCTGAGAGGAGCTGCTGAACTGTTTCCAACCTGTACATAGTGAACAGTGTCGGATTCAAGATTTGAAAGCATAACTACTGTTACATCTGTGCCGTTTGCGGTAACACTCTTGATATATGCACTCTTATTGATCTCAATATCGTTGGTAAGAAGTGTATAGATCTTGATGTCCTTAGCCTTGATGTCTGCTGCATTAGCTACACCTGAGATAACGAATGTATCAAGTGCTGTCTGCTTTACACTGTAACTTGAAGGTGCTGCAGTAGGTGTAGGAGTTGCGGTAGGTGTTGCAGTAGGTGTAGGGGTAGGAGCTGCGCCCTTAACTGTAACTGTTAATGTCTTCTTAGCAGTAGCACCTGCATAAGTGCTGCTCTGGTAAGTGATAGCTGTGAATGTATAAGTACCGGCCTCGTTGAATTTAACGGTATACTTAGAACCAACATCATTTTTCTTGGTAAGTGATACACCGCTCTTATCAACTGTGAGCTTTCTGTAGTCATCATCTGACTTTCTGGTAAGAACTACGGTAGCGGTCTTACCTACTTCAAACTCATCGCCATCCTTGATACCTGTTATTGAGAAATCAGCATCTGCATTCTTCTTAACTGTGATCTTTACTGCCTTTGCAAAAATTGTCTTCTCTGTTGATTTGTTTCTTACAGTGATCATAACCTTAGCAGTACCTCTGCCGACAGCAGTGATGGTACCGTTAGAGTTACTAACCTTAGCTACTTTCTCATTGTCTGACTCGAGCTTGATATCCATTGTCTTAGATTTAAAGCCCTTTAACAGCTTACTGGCCTTTACGCTTTCAGAGAAATTAGCCTTAGTTCCGTTAGCCTTTGTTCCCTTACATCCGCCAAGATAAAGAATCTTTGACGATTTCTTAAGAGAAGGTGTTGAAGCAGCGGATACCGGAATAGATCCGATCACCAGCACAAGTGCCAGTATAGCTGCCAAAAGCTTGGTTACTCTTTTCATTTTATCCCTCCGTTTTCTTTATTTATTGTTTAGTGATGAGTCGCTCAATCTCAACTGTTTTTGTAAAAGCTCCAAAGTATGGATTTGACATTAAAAATTCCACACTTCTTACAAAAACAGTGCCGGTTGAACCCTCAACACAATCAACCTTGGTTATATAGCCTGAAATATCTTCTCCGTCAAGATAGAAGGAGAAATACTGCGAAATAACATCTTTCCATCCGCTTTCCGGCTTTGAAGCATATGACTGAAGTTTCTGTACTACCTCAATCTCAGGGTCGGAATCCACAACTATTATCTCTGCAGAATCACATAACTCTATATGGGATATATCCTCTCCTGCCGTTACACGGTACACAGATATCTTATAGGTTCCTGTCGGAAGCTTTTCCTGATAGGTGTATGGCATAAACTCCAGTTCCGAATATGACGGGATGATGCAATCATCATCCTCACCTATGTAGTAATTCTGGTCCTTACCATCTGAATATTCTATGCTCATTCCGTAAAAACTTGTATCCGGTGTCACATCATAATATGCGGCATTATTTCTTACATCAGGGAACCCGTCAAAGAAATATCCTATCCCTTCTCCGACGAAATAATCATTTTTTGATATTTCAACAGTAACAAAAGTACTCTTGGGAGCTTCTTTTTTCAAAGTCAGTGCCGTATCGATCATACGGCTTCCGTCAAATTTCAATCTGTATTTATACTCAGTTGACGAAGGATCATATGTGATATCACATATACAGATCCTGACATCTTCTTCAAAGCCTTCCGATCTTACTTTAGCAAGCAGCACTCTCTGACTGTCAAATGAAGGACAATCATATCCGTTAAGGACAAATCTGCCTTTGGATATTTCCGTAAAACTGACGTTTCCAATATCCTTCCTGCTGGCTTCTGTCTGGTAAATGCTAAAACCGTCAGTGTCAATAAGTGTTCCGTATTGATCATACATATCCGCTTTGATCAATACATAATCTTCAGCCAGACTGTTAGTGTTTAAATATTCCTTGCTGAGTTCAACCTTTAACTCTGCCGGCTTTCTTTTGGGTAACACTTCGATATTGAAACTACCTACGGCTTCTTCTCCACGGAATGCTACTATGCCTGTACTGCCTGTGTTGTTAAGTATCAGCCTGTAGCCGCCTGTAGATGTCTGTTTACCAACCATGGCAACAGTTTTATCCCCTACAACGATATCAGTGATACCGGCATCCTTAAATTTCTTATAGCTTCCGTCATCCATCTCAAACAGTGCTTCCAAAACAACACTGTCCCCGATGGGCACTCTATCAGTACATTCATCTTCCGGCAAAAGATACTTGCCATTATCGGGCTTTATGGTATATATCACCTTTCCCGTAAACTGGGTACCTTTTTCAGGCAGGCTGTTAATCATTTTTGAAGCTGTCAGCTTTATGCTTTCAGCATCTTTATCCCCGTTGATCTCGAGAACGGCACTTATCTTTACATTTAAACCGCTTTTCGTAAAAAACAGTTTTCTACCTGAAATATATCCGTCGAAATACTCATTAACCGGGAACTGCAGTTTCACATTTTCGTTCAGTTCTTTTCCAACCGAAGCTGTAATGTCCAATCCGTCCTTGTTAAAGTATCTGAAGCTTAATTCTTTTTCTTCGCCTGCTCTCACCGAATCTTCGATTATCTCAAACGAAGACACATCCTTTATGGTACTTGGGGCTGATCTTAATTCAAAAGTCAAGCCGTCGTACTCTATCTCATATTCTTTTTCTGAAGCAAACGGCTTAAAGAACGAAATCTCTGCCTCGTTATCTTTTATAGAAACCTTTGATGCATACGAATAAAAAATCTTTATGCCGTCATTTATTTCATATACGGATATGCCTGAAGCCTCCATGTCCTCATCAACAGGACCGCCCATAAGGGTTATACTGTCTGCACCCGACTGGGTAACTACAGCCTCGCGTTCTTTTACGGTTATATCAAACTCCCTGAAAGCAGTATATCCGTCATATGTCTCACTCTGATATGCTGCTGCCGTCAGAATGTAATCGCCCGGATCTGTAAATGTTATCTCAAAGCTCTTCCCATCCTCTAAGGGCAGGATATCAACGCCCTCTTCATCGTCACAGACAAGGATCCTTTTGTCGGTATAAGCGCCCGGCATGCTGATGATATAAGTATCTCCGTCATAGATGCTTTTTTCTTCATCCAAGCCTTCAACTATAAAACTCTTGGGATTGGCACTAAGTTTCACGATAATCTTCAGCTTTGATTTCAGTACCTTTTTACCGGTTTTCTTATTCTTAACGGTAACTGTTACGTTCGTCTCTCCTACGCCAAAAGCTTTTATCCAGTCCTTATCATTATCGACCATTGCTACCTGCATGGAATCGGTCTTCAGGATAATGTCATATTTTTTGTTATCAAATCCCTTTATAAGCTTTCTCACATTTACATGTGCTAAAAACCCGGCCTTTTTCCCATCCGAGGTAGTACCGTTACACCCACCGAGGTAAAGGATTTTTTCTTTCTTCGTAAGTGAAAGCTTTCCTTCCCCGGTTTTACTTTCGCTTTCTTTTGAAAGATCACTCGCAGCCTTTAGCCGGTTGCCGGGAAATATCGTAACTCCCAACCCTGCTATCAGCAAAAAACAAATAAATCTATATATTAATCGACGCAAAATTACTGCCTCCGAATAAAAAACACTATAATGCAGCTTTTTACAACAAAGTCCTCCGTATCAACAATTTATAGTGGTCATCGGACTCTATGCTACATTATAGTGTATTCGCTTAATAAATTCAATTAAATTTTGTTAAATTCGCAAAAAATTTACAAACCACGTCTCTTTGTGT
>JAEEVK010000033.1 GCA_016287095.1 Lachnospiraceae bacterium | reverse complement strand
CAGGGTTTCCCCCATTGTCCAATATTCCCCACTGCTGCCTCCCGTAGGAGTTTGGGCCGTGTCTCAGTCCCAATGTGGCCGTTCACCCTCTCAGGCCGGCTACTGATCGTCGCCTTGGTGGGCCGTTGCCCCGCCAACTAGCTAATCAGACGCGGGCCCATCCTGTGCCTATAAATATTTGACGGCATTGCCATGCGGCATCGCCGTGTTATGCGGTTTTATCAGCCGTTTCCAGCTGCTATCCCCCTGCACAGGGTAGGTTACCCACGCGTTACTCACCCGTCCGCCACTAACTTAAATCAAAAGCAAGCTTCCGATCTAAGCCCGTTCGACTTGCATGTGTTAAGCACGCCGCCAGCGTTCATCCTGAGCCAGGATCAAACTCTCATGTTTTAGTTTGTTCTGGTAAGACTACTTGCCGGCTTACTTTCTATTAGTAAGCTTCAAAGTCCGTTCTTACTGTTTTTTTGGGTCGTAGCATTTCTGCTACCGTTCAACTTGTCACTCTTAAGTGACTTACTCGTTTACCGAGTAATGAAATTTTAGGAAATTTCAAGGTTGTCATGCTATTCAGTTATCAAGGTTCTGTAAGCCTTTGCACCCCTCGGAACAAGTCCCCTGAAGTGCGTCAGCGAATGGTATTATATCACCCACATTTTTGTTTGTCAACACTTTTTTTATATTTTTTTTAATCTTTTTTAAAATATTTTTATATGCTCTTTTTATCATTATAAGAAACCAATCAGGATGCCCGTAAAATAAGGCATCCTGATGTTTTTTCAATTATTCTTTTATTCAGATTGACCGTATATTATTTCACATTTTGCTAAACCGGCAGTTACATATCGCTTTAAGTTTCCTTTATTAATATGTGCAACTTCTATTTATACCGATTATTTTAACATACCGAATACAATATCTACTACTATATTATGATTATAGAACCATGTCAGGATTTCACTCTCGGCCACCTGAGATATCACGCTGGCACCCAGTTCAGTAGCAGCAAAGGCAACAGCAGCTATATATACTACAGAAACTGCAAGATAGCCCTGAACGAAACCTACTATTACACCAAGTATCGCATTTGCCTGTTTGATACCCGGAAGTTTAGAAACAATATCCAGCAATATGCCTGCAATAAGTACAATAACTCCAACTACAGCAAACGTAAACAAATATGCGATCGCACTAACGATCAAATCTGTAATCCTGTCATATATTCCCGTAACAAGCTTCTCTGAAGCTGCCTCGGTAGTTGCAGAAAATGCATCTCCCGCTGCCTGGCTCTTTTCCTTAATAACTTCCTTCAGCTGCTCCGGCATATCCATCTTGTCTATCAGATCATTTCTGTTAGCGCTGGAATCCGAACTGATCTTTTCCTTGAGATTAATTTTTTCCTCAACCTTACTGTGAATGCTCTTAGGTACATCCGTGTGCCCGTTTATATAATCCGCAACGTATGGACTCAGTACACCCGTGAGCATTATTATAATAAATAAGGAAAACATCGTAAAGATTGTGTGTACAAATCCTTTTATCCCGCCAAGTACAGTACATCCGATAAGAATCAACGCTACAATTATCAAAAATGCATTAATAACCATAATCTACCTCCCGGTATAATTCTTAATCTTCCTCATCATCAGCTTTATCCTTAACCAGCTGCAGCAACCTGATCTCGCTTCCTCCTACAACAGTATATTTATCCTTTCCGGATGGATAAACGCTTCGTATACCGCCATCAAGAGGTGTTCTGTATTTTTCAGTTCCGTTCAGATAATATATTATTAAAGAAGAATTGTTGTAAACTATAAGTTCGTCGCCGTCAACACACATACCCGAGTATGTCATGCCTGTAACTATGGTCTTTTTCGATTTACCGTCAGTGTCAAAGATTGTTAACTTTGTGGTACCGTCGGTTTCGCTCTCAGCCATAACTACCGAATCAGCGTCACTGCAGATAGCCGAAAGTCTGCTTGCCTCCTGGGTAGCCAGTTCAACAGGCGTTTCCTTCATCCTGTACAGGATACAGCCGTTTTCCCCGAATGCACAAACTCTTTCGTTATTAATAAACTTAACCTCCGGAATGATCGTGCCCTTATAGGAAATACTGCCAACCACACGTCCCGGATAGTTCTGGCCTACATTACCGAAATTGTAAAATGTAACCCATGAAGTAAGCTCATCATCTATCTTCATATAAGAAGTTACGAGTTTTCTGCCGTCCTCACTCAAATCAATAGAGAGAGGAAATCCATCCGATGCAATACTGGTTTCTATCTCAAGCAGGATTACTCCGTTTATATCGTATACGTAAATATGATCCTTTGACAGTGAATCCGTCCAGACAGCGGTTACTCCCTGTGCAGCAACCGAAATGTCAACTATCTTATCCGGAACATTTATACTAAAGTTACCACCCTGTCCATCCGTAATGCATAATGACTGCATTCCTTTATCGGCAAAGGCAGCATAATCTCCGCACACATCCACTATCGGCTTCTTCATATCAAAGCTGATATTCCATATGGCTACACCGTCTTTTATAGCTTCGGCTCCATCAGTATCGTACTTTATATACCCGTCGCCATATCTCACATACTTGTTCTGACTCAAAACCTCCTGTGAAGAGATAACCTCATGGATATACACTTTGCTGTCACGCACATTCTTGTAGATTATCAACCCGATACTGCCCAGTGCACAAATTATAAGTATTATAAGCGCCACCGGGCTGCGCTTTTTTGTCCCCTCGGACTCTTCATATTCAGTTTGATCGTTATAATTTCCTGTTCTTCCCAACTCTAATCACCCTTTTTACAGCGTCTGAAGTCCTTTATCCACAGTTTTTTTGTAATAATCCAAAGCATCAGCTATTGTTTCCGCATTGCCATTGTTCATTATCTCGATCATTGAATCGATCACATTAACAGAAAGCACTTCTTTACCAAGATACGACTCATAGTTCTTAGATATCTTAACTGTCAGTTCACTCAGTTCCGAATCAACCGTATGCTTTTCTTCCCTGGTCTGCTCCAAAGCCTTGTCATCAGCCTCTATCTCAGGAGCATATCTGCTGTTAATATCATTAGAAATGTCACGCTTTGTCTGGTTTTCAAAAATATTAAGAGCATTTTTCTTTTCTTCAACTATTCTGTCAATCTGCTGCTGGATATCATTGATCTCCGTGTCAAACTTCTCAAGTTCGTAGCCGCTTTCATCAGAATCTTTTCTTATCTTCTGTTCTTTCTTGGCAATCCTTCTTTTAAGGTCTGCAATCTTATTTCTGTAACGGCTTGCCTCTTTCATTTCACGTTTCTTGGCCACATAAACATTTTTGCGTATAAAATAATACAATCCGACAAAAATTCCCAAAAACAGGATATATAACAGCACCATAAACACCGGCTTAGCCAAAGCATCAGGCAAAAGCAGGTTATAAATTATCACGGGCAGGATCAATACGCAAAGCATTGTCAAGCCTATAACACCATAATCTCCGAGACTTGACGGCATAAACATTGCAAAGCAATAACTGTTGTTTAGGATAGCCGGGATATCATTTCTCGAGAAAATTGATCTGATATCTTCTTTATGACTTCTGATCTCCTCACGGTAATCCTCGGTCTCATCCTCTATCCTCTTAGAAACCTTGCTGTTTTTTGCGCTTGTACGTTTAGCCTGCGCCTTTTTCAGTCTGGTCCTGTTGGTATTCAGCTGATTGTTAAATGTGGATTCTATCTCGCCTCTTCGTTTGGATATGGTACCGTTTATTTCCGAAGCAAGATTCTTACGGGCTGTATCCAGACGTTTGACCATTTTCTTTTCATTATCCGCCAGACCTGCCGCCTTTTCCTTTAATTCAATATTTCTTGCAAGATCGTCCTTTATCTCATAAAGCATGTAGACGCCCTTGTTTAAAATGTTATTTTCTTCCATTACCTTTAGACCCCTACTAAAGAATAATTCTCCCTTCCAATGCACGAAGGAGTGTTACTTCATCAATATACTCCAGGTCACCGCCGACAGGTATGCCGTTAGCTATGCGGCTAACCTTAATCCCAGCAGGCTTAAGGAGCTTACTGATATACATGGCTGTAGCCTCACCCTCAACACTCGAATTGGTCGCTATGACCACTTCTTCCACAGGCTCCTGTTGCAAACGCAGCAAAAGTTCTTTTATCTTTATATCAGAAGGACCGATGCCGAGCATCGGTGAGATCACTCCGTTTAAGACATGGTAGCGTCCGTTAAACTTGCCTATTCTCTCATAGGCTGCCATATCCTTGGTGCTTTCAACCACCATTAAAATCTTTGCATCCCTATTGGGATTTGAGCATATCGGACAGATTTCCTTGTCCGTAAGACAAAAGCACTTAGAACAGTACTTTACATTCTCCTTCGCATCCCTGATCACCGAAATAAGTTTTTCCGTCTTATCCTTCGGGCAGTCCAGCATATAAAACGCAAGACGCTGGGCCGATTTGGCACCTATGCCGGGCAGAGATGCCAATTCGGAGATCAGTCTGCTTATTTTTTCACTATAGTATTCCATAAATATTATCAGAAGCCGAAGCCGCCAAGTGTTGAGCCCAGACCACCCGCTACAGAATTAAGGGCGCCTTCCTGCTCCTCCTCCATCTTTTTCATGGCCTCGTTAACTGCTGCGATGATAAGATCCTGAAGCATCTCAATATCATCAGGATCAACAACCTCAGGAGAAAGAACAACCGAAGTCAGCTCTTTCTTTCCCGAAACCTTAACTGTAACGGCTCCTCCACCTGCTGAAGCCTCCCACTCCTTGCTTTCAAGCTCCTTCTGCTTCTCTTCCATCTGGCGCTGCATACGCTGAGCCTGCTTCATAAGATTGTTCATGTTTCCGGGGATTCCTCCGCCAAAACCACCTTTTTTACCCATTTTTAAAGTCCTCCTAGTCTATTTTTTCAATGTTAAACTTTACTCGTTTTCTAATATCTATATTCTTTGTGCTCTTACCCTGTTCTATGTTTCTCGCCTCAAGTTCTATATCCAGCCCGGTTATCGAAGCGATTACCTGCTTTAACACGTCTATTCTGGACGGTCCGGGTTCTCCGTTTATTTCCTTCTTAAAGTTCATAGTCTGAAGGTCAAGAGGATTTTTCAATCCGATTATCAGCTTGCCGTTTTCTTCAAACGGTACAGCGTCGGAAAGCATGGTCGATGCCAGCTTATCCTTTGAATTCATGGCGTTTGTTATCATATTCCAGCTGCCGGCAACCTTGGCAATGTCCTCAGGAAGTGCCTTGGTAAGCTCCTCGGGAACCTGTTCATCCTCTTTGCTGTCATTATCAGAAATGCCGTCATCACCCTCACGTCGGGCGTCCACTACGGTAAATTCACCGTTTTCCAGTTTTTCCTCTAAAACACGGATCCTGTCGAGCAATGCATCGTAATCACGCTGCATCTGTGGTTTTGCAAGCTTTATCAGCTCTATCTCTATCAAAAGCCTTTTCTGAGTGGCATATCTTATCCTATTGGACAATTCCGAAAGAATGCTGATATATCTTATAAGCTGAGCTGAATCTGCCACATTTGCCTCATGTATTACCAGCTCCATGTTCTCCTTTGAAAGCTCAAGGACCTCATAGGGATCCTCCACCGACCTGGCTAAAAGCAGGTTGCGCATGTAGCCGGCAAAATCACTGACAAACTGTGTAAGCTCACGGCCCGATACCATAACCTCATCCAGTATCTTCATGCATCCGGAAACATCACCGTTTCCTATCAGTCTGAGCAGCCTGGCAAATACTTCAACATCGACCGATCCAAGTACCTCCAGTACTTTATCATAGGTCAGCTCCTGTCCGATATAGAATGCAATGCATTGGTCAAGCAGACTCTCCGCATCACGCATGGACCCGTCAGCCGCCCTGGCTATATATTTCAAAGCCTTTTCTTCGGCATCTATGCCCTCGGATTTCATCAGATCCGACAGGCATCCCGCAATGATGTCCGTTGTGATACGCTTAAAATCATACCTCTGGCATCTTGACAGTATCGTAATCGGTATTTTATGTACTTCAGTGGTCGCCAGGATAA
The DNA here is from genome assembly GCA_016287095.1 of Lachnospiraceae bacterium. GTDB lineage: Bacteria > Bacillota > Clostridia > Lachnospirales > Lachnospiraceae > RUG11977. The sequence goes on along the minus strand of JAEEVK010000033.1, from coordinate 23,036 downwards.
AAATGACGTATTCCGGCGGCTCCTCTAAAGTCTTCAGAAGTGCGTTAAATGCGCTTGTTGAAAGCATATGCACTTCGTCTATGATAAAAACCTTATATTTTCCTTCCGTAGGCGAATATCTTGAACTGTCAATGATATCCCTTATGTTGTCAACACTGTTGTTTGATGCCGCATCAAGTTCCGTAACATTCATCGATGCCATGGAATCTATGCTCTTGCACACCGCGCATTTTCCACACGGACTGCCGTCTACGGGACTTTCACAGTTAACAGCCTTCGCGAAAAGCTTTGCCACAGAGGTTTTTCCTGTACCTCTGGTCCCGCAGAACAGATAAGCGTGCCCTATTCGTCCCGCCTTCATCTGGTTTTTCAGGGTTGTGACTATATGGTCCTGTCCCCTGACTTCATCGAAGGTCTGCGGCCTGTATTTTCTATATAAAGCGAGATAACTCATCTATTATACCCTTTTCAAAACGCAAAAACCCGGTCAAACATACGCATCAGATCAAGGCGCCCCTTTGCCGTAACGAGTCCGGACATAAAGGCACCCTGGAAGGTAGTTTTACCGGTTATGATCTTTCCGACCACATCCTTATTGGCGGTAACGGTAACATCTGCGTTGGATGCAGCCGAATAACTGCTCACAAGCTTACCGTTATCTATATCAAGTACTATGGTCTTATTTACATCACTTAAAACAATATTAAAGACAGCTTTAAAATTGGCTTCCTTAGAGTTAAAAGCCTTATCAAATTTTTTCGGCAGATCCTCATCGGTATCGGACTGTGACTTCTTCCCCAGGATGGACTTATACATCTGGGAAAGCATCTCAACATCCTCTTTCTGCTTTTTAACAAAGCTGTCATCCGCTACGTAAACGGAAAGCTGTTCGCTCTCCTGAGGTGTCAGTTCTATACCGGCTGAAGGTATCTCAACATGACATGCATTTATGCTGTTGGGAAGCATAGGAACCTTATGACTGACTATCCTGTATATTTCTTCAGCCTTTTTTTCAAGTATTGAGGCATAAACCTGATTGGTCTCAAACTCTATACGGTTTGAAACATATGTGCAGATACCCTCACACACACGTCCGCCCAAAAGCTCCCAGGCGCCGGTCAGATACTCTAACGCCCTTCTCTCACCGTTGGTCGTAGCAACCACTATAGGGAACATATATATGTCCTTGAGTTTTTGCTTATCGGCATAAAGCCAGCATGAATCAAGGAAGGTCTGCATAAGGCCTCCCACTCCGTACCATTCCATGCTAACCGCAAGTATGACCGCATCAGCATCCTTGAAGGTATTAGGAAGCATAGAGATACCGTTTTTCTGCTCATACAGATTGTATCTGTTTACAGTGACACGTATCTCTTTTAAGACATCCTGTATTTTGTTGATGACATATAGCGTCGGATCCTCTATCAGACCTCTTCCGCCATAATAAATATTTACCTTCATCTGCCCCTGCCTTTCCGGCTGTCAAATTTAGAAATTATAAACCCACTATCTAATTGATTATACAACATCCGAAAAGATTGTGCAAGGAAGAATTTTAACCACTAATATTTTTTCTTAATGTGTAAGTGCAAACCCCCATTTCTATAGTATCTCCGGGCTCTATCGGGCAGGGTATCCCCGGGGATATCCTTTTACCATTAACGAAGATGCCGTTTTTTGATCCGGTATCAGAAATATATATGCCTGATGAAGTCTTATCTATTTTAGCATGTCGTCTGGATACCCCGGAGTAATCCAGGCAATAGTCCATGTGTTCTTTATCTTTTCCGATACCGAATGGGAAATAATCCATGTGTATTAACGGATATCGGTCCGATTCAAGCATATATGTCTCTTCTTTCCTGTCCCCTGAAGACCTGTCAAAAAGAAGTTCTGTCGCTTCATCATCAATCTCTGTCTTTCCATATAGTAGTTCTGTAGGTTCATCAGCATCAACATTCGACTGCGGCTTAGCGGTCAGGTTCAGCTTTTTCAGGATATATACGGCTATACCGCATCCCAGTACAATGATCGCACCGGCTTTTGCAAGATCAATACGTCCGTTTTTTAAAGTTACCAGGCCCAGTTTATAACCTGCTGCTACAAGCAAAGCCGGTAAAACGACAGGAAGCAGATATATCAGCTTAAATACCGCTCTTTGCGATTCTTTATTTATTGTCCTTTTTGTAACACTTTCAAATGTATCCCTCACGGGATATTCATTTTCTTCAAAGATGGGAGTTTGAGAATAAATATCGGGCTGTCTGTCGACTATCATCTGCTCAATAGGCCTGTTTTCTCCGCAATTCACCTCGGAGGTATCATTCTCTTTTTCCAAAAACTCCAGAAGATCACCGATATAAAAACTTTCCTCGCGGCATTTCATATATATGGTATATGTCAGCAACACCGTATCCTTATCACGATAGTCTATGCGGTTCATCAGATACTCTGCAAGATGTCCGATCTGTTCACTTAACGGTTTATCATACCCGGGAGAATAAGCAACATAAGGATGACTGTCCTTATCCAGAAAAATGTATTCCGGATTTAATACAAAATCATTATCCTCAAGCATGAAATTCTCACCGTTAATCACAGTCCTGCATATACCTTTGAGTATTTCACGCAATACAGGGGTATCCGTTTTTTTCTGTATACAGAAGGATTCAAGGGTATTAAGCCCGGTAGTATCGTATTCATAGGTTTTTCTGTTATCCGTCACATATACACTCAATTCAAGTATGCCGTCAATACGGTTATTTACCAGCATCTTTTCCCGGAAACCTGTTTTATTGTATACACCTGCTTCATCAACGCTTTCACTTATCAGCAGTTTGTTTTTCTCTATGTTCCTGACTATCTGTTTCATATTACACACCTTAAGTCCGTTACTTCTTTCCCATCAATTGTTTTATGCTTCCGGTCAGTTCTCCGGCTGCTTTTATGAGTCTGGCAGTCTCTGAAGGATCGGGACATGTCTTTTGTCTTTCAATATGTATCGATTTGATTTTTGACACGAAATATCCCAATAGACCTTCTTCCGGGAGCCCGTGTTCTATATCAAGAATTACTTCTATATTTCTGCCCTTTCTGTTGATCACGGTTTTAGCACTGTCAGCCCCATAAAAAGCGTCCTTAGAATCACTGCTGTATTCTTCATGTCTTTCTCCGCCTTTTTTGTATGCCTCATCAGCTTCCAGAACAAACACGAAATAGTCAGCATCAGTTTCTGCCTTTACCGAATTTCTGAGATAAAACACCAGCCAGATAAGCGCTATTATCCCCAGGACTATTATTGGTACTATAAAGCACGCTTCGACAGTGAACGAGCCTTTTAGACATGAACATTTATCTTTATACATATCAAATCTTCCCTAATGACCTTCCCTTAGATTATAAAGATGTAGAACAGATATCCCAGCAAGGCAAAAGGAATATATGGCAGTGTGCTTTTTCTGTTCAGCTTCCCCATTACCAGCATGATCATCGAAACTAACGCTATCGCCAGAAGCGATATGGATATAACTCCGATAACAGGTTCTATCCCTATACATAATCCCATGCAGATCAAAACACATGCATCGGCCGCCCCCATCTGTCCCCTGCTTAAGTAAGACACTATCAGGAATATAATGCCCGGTATTGCCCCATATATATAACTTAGCACTCCGCCACTATTATCCGTGAGGATAAACGGCGGTACAAAAACCAGTCCTGCTCCAAGCATTACTATAGGCAATTCCCTGCATTTTATGTCCCTCGCTGACATTAACAACAGGTATATCCCATAGACTGCTTTTATGATCATTCTCATTGTTTGTCACTCCCGGTCATGGTTGGGTTTAGCATAGCTGCAGCGTTTACACTCTGTCCTTTTACCTACTTTGGAAATCGGAACCAGTTCTATCGTTCGTTTTATGCCCTGGCAATGCTCGTTAAAATGATATCTGTCCCCGTCAGGCGTTATATAGCAGTCATCCTGTGCAGGTTTGCCCAAAGTGCAGTATTCACATGCATAATACTTTGCTCCTCCGTCATTTCTTTCATTGCCCACTTTTGAAAAGCTTACTTTTCTGGGTTTTACATTTAAGGCCGGGCATTTATCAATATAGTGATATCTTCTGCCACTTTCCGTAATATATACCTGTTCCTCAGACTCTTGTTCCTCTTCTTCCGTCTCTCCCTGACCATCTTCAGCATCTTCAACCACTTCTACCAGAAGCGACTTAACCTCTGTGCCGGTAAAATACCTGAATCTGATCTTATGGGAGACCGGTATGCTTACATCCGGGAATAGCCCAAGAGGTAATTTCAGGCTGTATTCACAGACTATATTGAGACATTTTTCCCGGTCAAACAGTTCCGATCCTTTAAAACTTAATCCCCCGGTACCACCCTCAATCAGCTTTGCAATATTATCGGGTATCCTTTCTTCCACCACTGACCCGATAATAAGCGAATCCGCCACATTGTCCACCAGATTTTTTATGCTTATACCGTTACTGTCTGGTAAAAGAGCCGTAAGAGCCTGTATTATATCTGCTGTCTGTTTTCTGTCGGAATCCTCTCCATATATTCCTTCTTCGGCCTTTCCCCAAAGCTGATCTCTCAGATCTATCACCGGCTCGATCACAGCGCCATAGCCCGTTATATCCCTTGCAGCATAATAGAGTTCTCTCTGTATTGTATATTCGGCCTTCATAAACAAAAAGAGATAGCAGAGGGCCATACACGCAAAGAAGAAAATCGGAAATGCAAAAGCAGCCTCTATCGTTATCGAGGCTTTGAATTTTATGGTACTGCAAGACCGCATCCATTTCGATTCCATATACTCATACTCCAAAAATCACAAACACCTCCAGCATGATATTTTTTCAGCTTTTCACCCGAAATGGATACGGTCTTACCAATACACAATCATGATCAGTATGACACCCTGTCACTGACCTCAATCTCATATACGGCATCCGCTCCCGAAAGTCCCAGCAGATTAGTATACTTATAGGGTGCCATAAATGTTGCCGTACAGGAGAATGATGTTACGGCATTATTTATCAGAAAATCGTCATTATACTTGTATCGTATGTTTTCCTGTATGATATCCATTGCCCTGGCAGCAGTTGTTTTTTCGCTCTGGAGAAGTGTCAGCACCAGCAGATAGTCATCATAATCAAGATAAAGCTGTGATTCAGCAAAGTTATCCGCTTTCTCATCCACCAGCGTGGCAAAAAGCGGAAGCTCGGCCAATGTCAGGCAAAAGCTCTCAGAATTGGGAATGACCGGTACCTTCTTTCCTCTCATGATGGCTGCTGTCTCTATCACAGCCTGGGCTGCTGCCCACAAAAACAAAATAAGGTATTTTACTATCGTTATCAGAAAAGGCAGTCCGGTAAAACCCATGATCGATATTGCCAGCGTCTGTGCCTGTGCCTTTAAGTCCTTTTGTGTCAGAGTATATACCGTACAGATTGCAAGCCTTAAAAGCATTATCTTTGTAGCAGCAGCAGACAAATTTGCTTTATCGGTCTCAAATCCCGAAAGGATATATTCAAGCTCGTAATCAAGTACGGTATCCCCCTCTGCACTCCTGTTTTTAAAGCTCTTAAACTGACGTCTCATATACATCGACGATAAAAGCTTTGATCCCAAAGACTCAAAACCATCCGATACCATATCCGCTATGTCGGACAGTCCGGAGCCTTCATCTGCATCGGACAACAGTTCTCCTCCTCCCTTGTCATCGGCCCCGTCGGTAATATCGTCCAGATCCTCCTCGTCCTCCCCTTCAACCTCATACCATAAACTCGGCAGCAGTTCAGAGAGCATCGAATTGTCCGAAAGCTTGACATTATCCGGCAGAAACAATGAAAGATACCCGTCAGATACATTGTTTTCAAACTCAGCTACCAGCTTATTTTCCAAAGCACTTTCCTGTATCTCTGAATAATCGAAGCTAAATCCCGAATAACTAAACTCATAAAATATGTTTTCATCCTTTGGCAGTCTTCCCAGTTTTTCGTTTACCTCTTCATACGTATCCGAACCCGAAAACCTGTATGCTTCAACATCAATTCCCGTTAACAGATTAAGATCATATTCCGCAGTCTTCTTTATGGCATCAAAATCGGTTGTAGTGACCTTATTATTGCCATAACCGACATATGCCTTCATAAAATCCAGGGTTTCCTCAAGTTCCTGTTTAAAATCGTCGCTTAAAACCGGTCCTACGGTCCTTAAGACACTTTCAAAGTCATCTATCAGAGGCTTAATCTTCTCCTGTTTTTCTGCTATCTCATCCACTATATCGCATACTCTGATAAGCTTTGACTCCACCTCAACAAGCAGGGTATAAGTATAATCGGAGACTTTTTTAAGACTGTCTGCAATTTCACCAATTTCCAATTGCCGCTCCATTATTTTTTCATTCAGTTCCTCAATAATATCCGTGGTATCTGCGATCAGTCTCTCATTTTCAGCTATCTGTTCATTAAATTCATCTATATCCGCATATAAGTCCGCTATTTCCTGTTCATACTCCTCTTTCCCTTTTTGCTCCGTATCATCATCGGGCACATTCTCTTCAAGATTTGCCAGTTCTGTCTGCAATGCAGCAATCTCTTTAGCAGTATTCTCTATCTGTTTTTGCAGTGCCTTAATAGTCTCATTGCATACACCAATCTGAGTCTGCATAGCTTCAAGCTTATCCATGTCACTGCTTAAAGCCTTTAGCTTCCCGGCATATAAAGACAAAGCTGATCTGTAAGTAGAGCTTAAGTCCACTATATCCGCATACCTGTCTTTAAGCCGTGCATAGACCGAAGGGTTATTGATACCGGTACCTGTCATGGTATTCTCACCCACAAACATCTTTTTTATAAACCAGTCTTCTATCTCATACCCAAGCAATGAGGAGGTTTTAGCTCCCATGGTCAGATTAACACCGTCGATAAGCTTCATGAGCTCCAGAGTTTTCTTATCGATTATGGCCAGTTCATCCTCTATGTCCATGCGCTTTTCCATAACCTTTGTTATGGTCTTCTGATCTCCGAGGCTTTTAAGTCGGCTTGTAATCTCATCAAGTACATCTTCGGGTGCGGCATACTTTTCATACTCTGCTGCCTGTGACATAAACTCAGTCCCGTTCTCATCGAGAAGTTTTTTCATCTCCGTAACCCTGATATCCTCACAGGTATAATCCCAGACATTATCATCCATGTATCTCAGCAGACGACGTTCCAGCTCCTTGGAATCACTCTTTTTAGTATCAAAACCCGAATCTATGGCTAAAATACCGTACTCGGCAAAAAGAGGCCCATAATATTCCCCAAGCACCGAACCCGTCGAGGTCTTTAGCAGCATCTGGGCATAGCTTTTCGATGCCGCATGACTGGCTGATTCCAGGAATACCAGTACAAGCGACATTATGAGTAATATTACCAGCGCCAGAAAAACACAGATCGTTCCGTTACAGGAATTTTTCTTTACCATATAATCCTCATCAACTTGCGCTTTTTATAACGAACTTGCGCCATCGCTTATTGATTCAAATGCAGCATTTATTATCTCGATTATTTTGTCCTTGAATATTATGATTAATGCTATGAGCACCACCAAAATCAATACTATCTCTACTACACCTATGCCACGGTTGTCTTTCCTTAAGCCGAATTTTTTGTTTTTAGTACTTTCCGGGCTTAAACTGTCAGTATTTTTTTCTTCTGTGATATCGATATTTTCTTCGATGTCATTGTCAATTGCTCTATTATCCATATAATCCATGTCATTCCTCCAAATTAAGTTAAAAACTAAACGAACTAAATGCAGGTACCACTACTATCGCTATAACAAGGATCAGCATACCGAACATGGGGATCAGTAACCTCGTCCCTGTTTCTTCGCCCTTTTTCCTGACATTTTCCCTGCGCTCGGCGAAGCTTTCCTTAGCCTCTGACTCCAGGATTTCTATAATACCGGCACTTCCTCTTTTGATATTTCTGGCCAGCATATTTCCAAACCTGTTGTAAGCAGGTACCGAGCATCGCGTGCCGAATCTTTCATATACCTTTATTTCGGGAAGTCCCAGCTGCATCTCATTGTTTGAAATGATCATCTCCTCGTATGCATAGCGCCTGTTCCCGGCTTTTTTCTTTTTACCTGTCTTTACTGCCTCGTCCTTTGATTTTTCCCTCTCTATGCTTCTCCTGTAATCACTGCATATCTTTTCCCATGCCGCCCTACAGGTCATTCCTGCTGTGATCAGCATAATAAACTTACTGATGATATCGGGATAATCCCTCATCATCTGTTCCGTTCTTTTCTTTTGTTTGTCTTTTAAATCCTTCTTTAGTGCCGGCAGGATTATACCTGCTGCCAAAAGTCCCATAATGAAAAAATTACGTACCGTATTATCTTCCTCTTCTTCCCAGCCTATATCAATCTCATCTACCGAGAGGGGAAGTTCATACAGTTCTTCTGTCTGGGTTTCACTGTCAATATCCGACAGTTTTTCCTTAAGGTCATTAAGGAATATATCCTTTTCCGTAATTATGGGCGGATATATGATAAGGTCATAATAATAGTCCCAGACATTTTCGTAATAAGTCAGTTCTGCGTGCAGGGTTACGGGAACAGGATCAGAATATTCCTCGTTTTTCAATGTCCCGTCCACGGCCACAAACCAGGAATTATCATCACCCCATTTTACCGTAACACCGGTCCCCGGTATCTCTCCGGGAAGTTCGATTTTATCCCGCACGCAATCTGCCGACTTATTTCCACACAAAACCCGTTTATCCAAATAATACGCGGCCTCTGTTTTAAGCCTCTCAAAATCCTCACCCTGTAGTTTCTGCTCACTTACGTCGATCGTATATCTTAGTTTTTCGGTAACCTCAGCTTTGATCATTAAATCATATTTTTTAGATCCTGCGCCTGCCTGATTCCTTCTCAGATATTTAGCGTCTATCAGGAGGCTCTCCTTTGAATATGTGTAAGCGAAGCAGATAAATGCGGTAGCGGCTATCACTGCCAGTGCTGAAGCTATGCATTTACATCCCTGCTTTTTAAGAGAAATCTCCGGCTTTTCATCCACGTAGATTTCTCTTAATACATCCTCAGCTCCGAATACTCCCTGTTTTCCGGTTTTTTTAACAAAAGCAAAGAGTTTAGATGAAAGCGGATACAGGATTCTTAACGGATGCTCCTTGGGGTCAAGTTCCGTAAAAACAGGATCCTTGTCCTTAGAGCAGATAAGCACGCCCAGTACTATCAGTCCAAGCACTACCAATGAAATAAACATTATACCTCCCTCAAAGTTCTATTTTCACTACATGGTCGGATATTTTACATAAAAGCAGATAAACCAGCAGTATTATTGTCATAAATACTATCCCGAACAGATTTCCGTACAGGGCTGCCACCATATCAGGCGAAAACAGCCTCAGATATATCAGAAGTCCGAATGGGATAAGCTTCATAATATCGGCTTCATACTTCTTTGATGCTATGACAGTACGAAGCTCTCGTTTCAGTTCAACCCTGGTGTGGATCACATCCGCGGTCGACTTTATTATCTGTATAAGATTACCTCCAGTTCTCTTTGCGGTCGCAAATATATCCGCAAAGCTTCTTATATCTTCAAGTCCGCTTCTCTCACCAAAATCCAGAAATACTTCTTCCACAGTCCTGTTATTGTCAAGCTTTCCCATGATCATACGAGTCTCTCTCATTATGAGTTCCTCTTCATCATACGAAAGCTTCATATCCAGATATCCTTCTCTTATTGCATTTTCTATGGAATATCCCGATTCAAGAGCGGAACTTATACAATTGATCAGATCCCGGAACTGCATGTTAAGCATCCAGCTTCTTTTCTCACGCAGCTTTTTTCTCCTCTCCTTAACATAAAACGGTATATATGGGACGAGTAATATCGAAAAAAGTATATTGTTATAGCACAGTATCGCCAAGAACACGATCATAACTCCGGGAATGATTACAGCCTCAGCCATTTCCTTCCTGCTGAACTCATACTCCTCATAATCCGGCACTGATAAGTTTTTCCCTGTTTTTGAGTCCTTCTCCGACTTTCTCAAGTTCACCGATAACACGTCCCTTTTCTTCACCTTTCTCAACAAATCTGAAGCATGGATTAAGTACCACTTCATTGTTTTCAAAGCCGGCAACCTCTGTAATTTCTACAACCTTCCTGCTCTTATCCCTGAAACGGGAAAGCTGTATAATGATATCAATGGCTGATGCTATCTGACGTCTCACTGCCAGAAGCGGTATGTCCGCCCCCAGTAGAACCATTGTTTCAAGTCTTGAAAGAATATCAACGGTTGAGTTGGCATGTCCTGTTGACATACCCGAATGTCCGGTATTAAGAGCCTGCAGCATATCGATTGCTGCGGCGTCCCTGACCTCTCCTACGATGATGCGGTCCGGCCGCATTCTTAAGGATGCCTTGATCAGATCTCTGATAGATATTTCGTTTTTTCCTTCTACATTTGCATTACGTACTTCAAGACTTACCAGGTTTGGTATTTTTCTCAGCTGCAATTCAGCTGAATCTTCTATCGTTATGACTCTTTGATCTGTTGGGATAAAATTTGATAATGCATTAAGAAATGTTGTCTTGCCGGAGCCTGTACCTCCCGAGACAAATATGTTATATCCGGCAATTACAAGCTTTTTTAAGAATTCCGCTGCTTCAGCTGTGATAGATCCGTATGCTATTAGTTTTTCTATAGTCATGGTTTCCAGCGGAAATTTTCTGATAGTCACGACCGGCCCATTAATGGCAATGGGCGGAAGAATCATATTTACACGTGAGCCGTCGGAGAGCCTTGCATCAACTATAGGGCTGGCCTCGTTTATGATCCTGTTGGATCCGGCGGCGATTTTTTGTACTACATCGTCCAGTTTTTCTCTTGTGTCAAAGCACAGATCTCTTTTGGTTATAGCGCCTGCCTGCTCAACAAATATATCATCCGCTCCGTTTACCATAATCTCGGTAATCTGCGGATCATTTATCAGCTCCTGCAGGACATCCAGGCCTCTCATGGATGCAAATATCTGTAGTCTAAGTTTTTTCTTTTCAGCCAGCGACATATAGTGATCGGCTGAATACTCAATGATAGTCTGTATGATGATCTCATTAATCTCGTCATCATCCGCTATTCCTTTGTTCTGTACACGCCTGACTACCTCTCCCGTCAGGCGTTTTCTTTCATCCTTGTCTAATATGGATAGTTCCCCCTTCCTTTATTTATAGATTCTGTGTCCTTATATATTTCCCAAGCTTTCCTTCCAGAAGATCAGAATAATCATACTCGCCCTTGAGTTTCTCATCTTCAGGAATGTTAAGCCCCTTTATCTTTTCAAGGAGTGTAACATTACCGGAAAAATCAAACTGCCTTTTAAACTCCTTGTATTTCCTGTTATTTAACGGTGTATCGGCAATCGGTACATAAATAACATTTGATGCATACAGCGCTTCCAGACATGATCTGCCAAATATGCCCATATCAAACACGGCATTCTGATAATAGCCGGTATTGCATATGGCATCTATAATACTGTGCATTATCTTCTCGTCCAGCTCACAGATCTCAAACCAGTATGCAACCCCGCTAAGGACTTCAAGATCACCATGCTTTTCGGTACATGAGCTTATGTATTGCACCATTTTTTCTTTAGTATAGGAAATATCTTCTCCCGGATCCAAAAGTAACAAAAGGTCCGACAGATTTCCTTCTTTAGTATTCTTTTCTTTATGGGGAAGTGTGAAGAAAGGATCAAATGTTAAGAATATCGTGCGTCCCGTCCGGGAATAATAACTGGCAAGAGCCAGAGCGAATGTGGAACTGTAGGCACCGCCTACAGGAGAGCAAACACAGCTTAGTTTCTTTATAAGAAGATCAGGCTTTTCTTTGGGTAGGTCCGGCATCAGAAAGTCATCGTAATACGATCGTATCTGTTTCATAATACTGTCCGAAGGCTGATATTTGAAGATGACCGGAACCGTTTCTTCTCCTGCCGCATTTACCTCGGTCAGGTTTATCATCAGGTCGGCTCTTAAGTCTTCGCCTTCTACCAAAGATATATCTTCATCGCATAATAATACATTAATAATGTTTGTTTTTGCAAATTCTTTAAAAGTCTCCGGTTCAGAAAAGACAAATGTCTGAAAAAATTGATCAGTGCTCCTGTTGAAATTTTTAGCCAGCTGTTCCCCGAATTCCTTGTCAGCCGTCCTAATAACCAAAACGCGCTTCATAGCGGATATTCTCCTTAATTTCTGAAAAATGGGCACAAAAATAAAACCTTCAAATATTAAATTCCGATTTCGTGGGAGGTTCCTGAAAATAGGAATAAAAGAAATAAAAAGATAAAAAAGTAAAAAAACAAACTAAAAATAGTTACCGAAATTATTTTGTAAATCATCTGAAAAGTGTATAATTATAATAGCGCCTTTTAAAATATTTGTCAAGTGGTTCTAACAAGTTTTTAATATTTTTTTGAAAGAAGTTGCATATCTTCTTCCTTTGGGATATAATGTGTTGGATTATATTATATAAGAAAAGGAGCATACCTTTATGAATTACGCAGAAGAATCATTAAAAAAGCACTATGAATGGAATGGCAAGATTGAAGTTATCTGCCGCGCACCCTTAAAAACAAAAGACGATCTTTCCCTGGCATATACTCCCGGCGTAGCTCAGCCCTGCCTCGAGATCCAGAAAGATATAAATAAGAGTTATGACCTTACCAGACGTTCAAACCTTGTAGCTGTTATCACTGACGGTACAGCAGTTTTAGGTTTGGGGGATATCGGTCCCGAGGCCGGTATGCCTGTTATGGAGGGTAAATGTGCACTTTTCAAATCCTTCGGAGATGTTGATGCTATTCCGCTCTGCGTAAAGTCTAAGGATGTTGATGAAATAGTAAAAACCGTAAGCCTGATCTCAGGTTCATTCGGTGGAGTTAACTTAGAGGATATCTCAGCTCCCAGATGTTTTGAAATCGAAAGAAGATTAAAGCAGGTATGCGATATTCCGATCTTCCATGACGACCAGCATGGTACCGCAGTAGTTGTACTTGCTGCCATGATGAATGCCATGAAGCTCACAGGAAGAAAGCTTGAAGACCTGAAGGTAGTTACCAGCGGCGCAGGTGCTGCAGGTATTGCGATCATAAAGCTTCTTATAAAGATGGGATTAAAGAATGTAATCCTCTGTGATAGAAAAGGCGCTATCTACAAGGGACGTGAAGGACTCAATCCCGAGAAGGAAGAAATGGCCGAGATCACCAATCAGGAAATGAAAAAGGGTACATTAGCAGATGTTCTTAAGGGTGCCGATGTGTTTATCGGTATTTCAGGTCCCGGACTTGTAACCCCTGAGATGGTACGTTCAATGGCTCCCAACCCTATCCTGTTCCCTATGGCAAACCCCACTCCCGAGATCATGCCCGACGAGGCACTTGCTGCAGGCGCTGCAGTAGTAGGTACAGGCAGAAGCGATTTCGCTAACCAGATCAACAATGTACTCGCTTTCCCCGGAATCTTCAGAGGTGCTCTTGATGTAAGGGCCTCCGATATCAATGACGAGATGAAGATTGCCGCTTCAAAGGCTATAGCAGATTATATCCCTGAGAGCGAGCTTACTCCCCAGTATATCATTCCTTCGGCACTTGACAGAAATGTAGCCCAGGCTGTGGCAAAGGCCGTTGCAGAAGCTGCAAAGAAGACCGGAGTTGCAAGACTTGTCTGAAAAATATTTAATTAACATATATCCTTTACGAAAGGAGTAAATATATTATGGACCAAAGATCCAAAGCTACTGAATTATCAATCAATCCCAATACAAATCTGCTCGAGCAGGATCCTTATTCGTACCAGCTGCAGGATGTAGAGGAACCCGAGCTGTTCCGTCTCATCTATCCGTATACAGAGGTACCCAAGATCCCGTTTAACTACCGCCGTGTTCCCATGAACATGCCTGAAGATATTTTTATCACAGATACCTCATTCAGAGACGGACAGCAGTCACGTACCCCTTACACTACCAAGCAGATGGTAGATATCTACAAGATGCTCCATCGTTTAGGCGGAAAAAAGGGTATGATCCGTCAGACCGAGTTTTTCGTATACTCCAAAAAGGATCGTGACGCATTACAGGAATGTATGTCTCTCGACTATGAATTTCCCGAGATCACTACCTGGATACGTGCTTCGAAGCAGGATTTCGAGCTTGCCAAGGATTTAGGCATCAAGGAAACCGGTATACTTGTAAGCTGTTCCGATTATCATATTTTCAAGAAAATGGGACTTACCCGTGCCCAGGCGCTTGATAAATACCTCGGAATCGTTAAGGAATGCTTAAGCCACGGACTGCGTCCCCGCTGTCACTTTGAAGATATAACCAGAGCAGACTTTTACGGATTCGTTATCCCCTTTGCAAGCGAATTAAGAAAGCTTTCAGACGAAAGCGGTATCCCGATCAAGATCCGTGCATGTGATACAATGGGTTACGGTATCCCCTACCCCGGAGTAGCACTTCCCAGAAGTGTGTCCGGCATCATCTACGGTCTCCAGCATTATGCGGGATTCACCAGTGATATGCTCGAGTGGCATGGTCATAACGATTTCTATAAGGGAGTAGTTAATGCTTCCACTGCCTGGATGTATGGCTGCGGTGCCGTAAACTGTTCATTACTCGGTATCGGAGAAAGAACCGGTAACGTACCCGTTGAAGCTATGGTTATGGAATATGCTTCATTAAAGGGTCACTTTAATGGCATGGATCCCAGAGTTATAACAGAACTCGCCAATTATATCGTAAACGAGACCGGTTATGACCTTCCTCCCATGACTCCTTTTGTAGGAAGCCACTTCAATCTTACCCGTGCCGGAATACATGCTGACGGTCTTTTAAAGGATGAAGAGATTTACAATATCTTTGATACGGATAAGATTCTGAACAGACCTGCTGCTGTATCGGTAACAAATACCTCTGGTCTCGCAGGTATTGCATGCTGGATAAACAGATGGTACAAGCTGAACGGAAATGATTCAATAGATAAGAAGCATCCCGTAGTTGCTAAGATCAAGGAGTGGGTTGACGCAGAATATGCTGCCGGCCGTATAACACTGATAAGTGACGAGGAGCTTGAAAAACAGGTTGAAAAATACAAGGAAGAGCTCATCGCTTCCGGTATAAAGATTAAATAAATTCAAAAAAGCCATTCCCGGGCAACTCCGGAAATGGCTTTTTTTATGCCTATTATAATACTAAATCGGGGCTTAAAACTGTTGAAAAAGAAAATTTCATGTACTGTTAATTTATTACAAATATATGCCGATATATAGATAGAGTGGATTCTGACAGGAGGCATATATCATGGCAAGCTATCTTGAAATAAAAAACGTGTCTGACGGTTACCTAAGTAAGGTCAGACAGGATTTGAAATTTAAAACAGGTAACTTTGTATGGAAAATATTTTTTAATATACCTTTGAACCCCGCAACGGTCAATAACCAGAACCTTACTGTATTGGACTCATCGGGAAAGCCCTTAAAGACCAGCATATCATACAATCCGGAGACATTAGCTATAGAGGTCAGCCCAAAGGAGCCTTATGCCCAGGGCGAGTCCTATTTTTTGCATGTCAATAAACTTGTAGAGTCCAAAGGCGGTCAGCGTCTTAAGGACGAGATCGATATCGAATTTTCCGTATAAATTATAATATCTCTTCAATATAGACTTTAGGATTACGGAACAGATCGATGTACTGTGAGCCTACCTGAATCATCGGTTTGGTATTATCCTGTTTATTCATATACACTATGGTACCGATAGTTCCGTCATTTAAGCGCACACGGTAGCCCATATAACAGCTTGCCATGTGTTCGATGAATGTCATAAGATACTTTGTATCAAAAAGAGCCAGTCCACTCGATTCAAACATCTTTATAGCCTCAAAAGGACATCTGGCTTTTCTGTACTTTCTTGGTGCAGTCATAGCTTCATAAACATCAGCTATGGCAATAACCTTTGTCAGCCTCTCTATCTGATTTTCCTTTACTCCCAGCGGATACCCCGTACCGTCACATCTCTCATGATGCATCATGGCAGCAAGCTTAACCCTGCGGTCAAGGTTCATATCCTTTAATATCCCGTAGCCAAGAGTAGTATGAGTCCTCATGACTGCGTATTCATCCGGTGTCAGTGCTCCCGGCTTCTCAAGTATCTCCTTGGGTACCGCAAGCTTTCCGATATCATGGTAAATACCGCACTGGATAAGCATATCTATGTCTTCCATGGAAAAACCAAGCCATCCGCCAAGCACCGCACTGATTATAGCAACATTGAGCGAATGTGCAAAGACTACCTCATCATAACTTCTCGTACAGTGAAGCAGGTCAAATACCTGTATGCCCGAACGGCAGGAAGAGAGGATTTTCTTTACTCCGTTTGAAAGTGACTGACTGTCCGTATCTCCGCCCTCTTTCAAAACTCTCATCATTTCCTGTTCAAAGGTAAGGGCAACATTACTGAACTGCTCGTTAAAATCATTAAACTCCTCTGATTCACGCAGTTTTTCAAAATAAGAAAGGTCGTCCACATCGGATTCTTCCTTATGTTCTCCTTCATCCTCCAGATAAATCCTAAGGTAATGTATCGAATGAAACTGCATCCTGGCTATGGCCTTGTCTGTAAGACGCGCTTCAGCAGGGAAAATAAGCTGACCCACATCATTTACCACATCCTCAGCTACCAGCATACCGGCTGTTGCATCGCTTAACCTGATTCTCTTAGTATCCATACTCTCTCCATGTTTCTATCAGGGTAGTCCCCTGATAATACGAATCCATTCGCACTCAATAGTAAAGCAATTAAAAGTATATTTTAAGTTAATTATACTTGATAAATGTAGTTTGTCAAAGGCTTTTTGAAGAAAAAATAAAAAATTTTCAAAAAAATAGTTTACAAAAATGTTACAAAAGGTTATAATAAGGGTTAAATATAATCAAGAAAGGATTATGCCTGTTCCAAAAAGGCATTATACCTGTAATGAGCAAATATATAATTCATGGCGGTAAATCACTCGCCGGAGATGTTGTTATAAACGGAGCAAAGAACGCAGCACTTGGTATCGTAGCTGCATCCATCATGTCGGATGAGATGGTTACGATTGAAAACCTTCCCGATGTTTGGGATATAAACGTCCTCCTAGATGCCATCAAGGAAATGGGCGCTATAGTAGACAGAGTTGACAGACATACTGTCAAGATCGTCGGCTCCATGTGTTCATCGGTAGTCGACAATGAAAACATGAGAAAAATGAGAGGTTCCTATTATCTGTTAGGAGCACTTCTCGGGAAATATAAAAGAGCACAGGTTCCGCTTCCCGGTGGATGTAATATCGGAAGCCGTCCTGTTGAACAGCATATAAAGGGCTTTAAACAGCTCGGAGCAAAAGTAGAGATCACTTACGGAGGTATTCTCTCCGCTGAGGCAGACTCTCTCAAGGGCAGCCACATCTTCTTTGATATCGTATCAGTAGGTGCTACCATCAATGTCATGCTTGCCGCTTCACTCTCACCCGGACTTACCATCCTTGAGAATGTAGCCAAGGAGCCTCACATCGTTGATGTTGCCAACTTCCTTAACAGTATGGGAGCAAATATCAAGGGTGCCGGTACCGATGTTATCAAGATCAGAGGCGTGGAAAAGCTTCACGGCAGCACTTATTCAATCATACCCGACCAGATTGAGGCTGGTACCTTCATGTTGGCAGCTGCTGCTACACGCGGCGATGTCCTGATCAAGAACATTATTCCCAAGCATATGGAGGCTATCTCAGCCAAGCTTTCTGAAATCGGTGCCGAAGTTATCGAAAATGATGACTCCATCCGTGTTGTGGCAAAGAACAGACTTTCAAGTGCCCAGATAAAGACCTTTGCATATCCCGGTTTCCCTACCGATATGCAGCCGCAGATGACCGCACTCCTGGCACTCAGCCGCGGTACCAGTACAGTAACCGAGAATATTTTTGATAACAGATTTAAATATGTCGATGAGCTTTCACGTATGGGAGCTGATATCCGGGTTGAAGGCAATGTCGCTATTATCACCGGAGTTGAAAAACTCACAGGTGCTTCCATCTGTTCTCCCGACTTAAGAGCCGGAGCCGCACTTGTTATCGCAGGACTTGTTGCCGACGGATACAGTGTAGTTGAACAGGTTGAGTATATCGAAAGAGGCTATGAAGAGTTCGAGGTTAAGCTCAGAAGTTTAGGCGCCATCATCGAAAAGGTTGACGATGATGTTGACGAAGCTATCTATGCACGTAAAATGGCTCTGAAAAATATTTCATAATTACATATAAAATTTTAGCCCTTGGCTTTAGGCCAAGGGCTTGTTTGTTTTTATCTTATAAAGTTTCAGGCAGATCGTTTACCGTTATCACATTGCTCCTGGTATGCTTTGTGTTTGCCAGCGTCTGCTTAATATATGCTTCACCGTTTCTCTGCTCGGCATTGTCTATGGTTTTTACAACATATTTTTCAGTACGTGCCAAAGCTCCCTCTTCTGTTGCCCTCATGATACTCTTTATTCTCTTGCATATCAGCTCATAAGCATCAGTTTCAAAGACAAAACCGGCAGTTCCCACCTTATAGTCCACATAGTCAAACAGATCGTCCTGGTTAAAGCTTGGAATGATAACCCTGGGTGCAAACATTTCTTCAAAGTTTTCCCTACCCATAAAGAGTTCAACCATATTTCTTCTGTAGTCGGCCAGTACCAGCATAGTCTTTCTGTGGAGACGTTCAATAACCTTTGAGATATCCTCTATACCCTCTTTTTCAAGAGCTCCAGCCTGGTCTATCACAAGACTCCTGCCTTTAAGCTTATCCGTCTTTTCACTTAAGTCTATCGAGTTGATCTTAGCAGAATCAGTCCATACAGCCTGGGGTGAGAGCAGTTTTCCGGCATCCACCATGAACTTGGTAAATCCATGAACTATGGCCTTCTTACCGCTTCCCTTTTCACCGATTATACAGTAATTCATTACCTCTTCGTCAGGATCAAGAAGCCTTTCCAGACATTTTAATATCTGGCTGCCCATTTCTCTCTGGCAGGCAAAGAAACCGAAATATGTCTCCAGAGTCCTGCCTGTGCCTGCAAGATACTCGTTTACTATGCTGTTGCCGGGTATCTCAATGCTTCTCATCTGCTTGGGAATATATAAACCATCCTTGGTTTCTCCTGTAGCCATAGCCTCCTGTATATTCTTGACATCTACGGCAAACTCATCACTATCGCTTTGTTTTCCGACAGCTTCCTGTTTTCTTTCTTCCTGCAGGCTCTGTTCTTTCTTAGCCTTCTCATTTGCAAGGATAGCCAGTTGTTTCTGATGAGCAAGGAACTTTTGACGGTCCTTCCTCTTTTCATTCTCTATAAATCTCTGTTTTTCCAGCTCTGCCGCACGTTCTTTATCCAGTTTTTCCTTATTTTCCGCTTCGGCAGTCTTTCTCTTTTCTTCCTGTTTCCTCAGTTCTTTTTCTTTATGCTTTTCCTTCCTGCGCTCAAGCCAGCTCTTTTTAACAGGTCTTTCCTTTTCTTCGGAGCCTCCGACAATTCCGAGTTCTCTCTCCACAGCATCAAGCAGCTTTGAACCGGCTCCGTTTGTTTCATCGAGATGCTTTTCTTCCTGCACCTCGGGCTTGGTATTAACCTTAACAGCTTCGGTATCAGGCTTTGTTTCCTTTACCTTCTCGATCCTAACTCCGTGAGGCTCAGACTTCTCAGGTCTCTTCCATTCACGTGTAGCTTCCTTAGGGTCGGAGTGCTGTGCTCTCTGTCTCTTTTCGGCATCATCCTCCATCAGTGCCTGTTCAACAGCCTTAGCTATCTCATCGGTGAAGAAGTCGTTTTCATGTACGGTACGTCTCACAGGAGTCTTCTCTTCCTTGAGTGTCTCCGGCTTGGGAGTAGTTTTTTCCGGACGGATCTTTATATCCTCATCCTCTTTTTCTGCTACAGCATCATCTTCTTCATTTCCGATCATGAGGTCTTCTTCGGTATACTCCTCTTCTATGTAGTCCTCTTCTGTATACCTATCCTCATTATTGTCTTGCTCAGGATTGTCCTGCTCTATGTTATTTTTCTCTGTATTATCTTTCTCTACATTTTCTTTTTCAGAGAACTCTTCATTATCATCTGCAAACGAGCTATCCTCTTTTGTTTCAGACTCTGCAATCGTTTCTGTCGTAATCTCGATTTCTTTTTGATCTTCTTCTGCAGAGTCTTCTTCGGCCCGGGTCATCTTCTCTAATTCGGCATCTACGGCTTCATCAAACGCTTCCGCAACATATGCTATCCGGATATCCTCATCTTCCTCTTCGGTATAATCCGCAGATTTATTCTCTTCGCTTATACTCTCTTCATCTTTAATCTCAGCAGGTTTTGCTTCTGTAGGATTACCTTCTGCAGTTTCTGTTTCTTCAGGCTTTTTATCCTTGTTCATGATCTCATCTACCGCATGGTCAAATTCCATCTGGTAGTCTATCACTACATCAAGATCCAGGTCAGATGACACCTGGGCTCCGGGTACATTCGCATTATTTTCATTATCTGCAGTTTCGGTATTGTTTGAAGCGTTTTTCTCATTTATAGCATTGGGATTATTGAGATCCTTCAGACTTATTTCGCCCAGATACAGTGCCTTTAAGGTCTTGGCCTTATCCACTGCCTCACCGTCTCCGAACCAGACAATAACATCCTCACAGGTCTTTAAACACTTCTCGCGTTCACCCATTTTGTGGTAAATCTTAGCGAGCTCATACCCCCAGGTATCAAAAAACTCCTTACGCTTTAATGCCTCAAGGTCAGCGGCCTGTTCTCTTAACGGCTTACCTTTGAGTCTGTCGATCTTATACTGGAAAATATAGTTAAAGTAGTCATTTGGAGCCATCTTTTTATAATCAGCAAAGTATTTTTCCGCTTCATCGGCTTTTTTCAGACGAATGCAGATATTTACCAGCTCCATAGCCACTCTTCTGCTCTTTTTCCTGTCATAAACAGCTGTATAACATTCCCTGGCCTTTCCCAGCATACCGTTGTTCAGATACACCTCGGCCAAAACCATGCAATCCCAATTATCCTTTATTTTTCTGGGATCCATACCCTCGCAAAGTTCCAGTGCTTCCTCATTTTTCCCTTCACGAAGCAGGGTTTTAAGTTCCTCTATCTTGACAAAATTCTTGTACTTGTCCATTGTAATCTTTCCTCTTGCAATTACTCTTTATGATCTGTTTGCTGCCCCCAGCAGTAATTCTGAAAGAGTGCTCTTTCCTGTCTTTTCCAGCACCTCTTTTACAGTCCCGAATGCCTTACACTCACCCTGCTCCATAAAACACAGATGTGTACTTATACGTTCAACTTCTTCCACATAATGTCCTACATAAATGATCGCTGTCCCCTGCGCTTTCAAACCTTCTATCGCATTTAATATCTGAGTCCCCGACTGAATGTCTATGCCAGTGGTAGGTTCATCAAGTATAACCAGTTTAGGCCTGTGGAGCAACGCCACACCTATATTAAGACGTCTTTTCATACCTCCCGAATAAGCACTCACCCTGCGTTTAAGCAGTGTTTCGTCAAAGGATATGATATTGCAGACTCTCTTTATCTCATCATCCAGATTCTTTGAAGAAACACCATAGCTTTTTCCCCAGAATTTCAAATTGTCAATTCCCGACAATGATTCATACAAAGCAATATCCTGAGGTACGAATCCCAGCTTGCTCCTTATGGCATCGGGCTCTTTCACTATATCCTTTCCTTCAAAAAGGATTGTCCCGGAATCAGGCTTTAAAAGTGTGGCTATCATGCTGACACAGGTAGATTTGCCGGCGCCGTTATGACCGACAAGACCTAAAACCTGTCCGCCTTCTACCGAAAAGGAAACATTGGATACCGCATCCATCTTTCCGTATTTCTTAGTAACGTTTTTTAGTTCAAGCATAAACTATCCTTCCGTTTTCTTCTTGCTTATTCTTTTATATATAAATATGCCTAAAAGACTGATCACTGCTGTCACTGCAAACACTATAACCGCAAACAGATACTCTCCGGTACCTATCGCATCCCCGCCCACTGTTGAGGTAATAATGGAAGGGAACCTGCAGACAGTACATATAAATATCAATAAGGGCAGTGAAATATCCGTGAGACCGCCATAGTAACACAATAGATCCTTCGGTGTACCGGGTACTATAAAAAGTATGAGAAAGATGATGATCTTTCTTTCCGAGGACTGCAGGAAACTCAGATTTTCTATCTTTTCCTTATCAAAATATATCTCCAGTATTACTTTTCCGAATCTTCTGACCAGCAAAAGCACTATAATACTGCCTATGGACGCTGCCGCAAGGCACAAAAGGGTCCCCTTAAATGTTCCAAATACATAGCCTGCCACTATTTCCAACGGCTCACCCGGTATAAAGGCTATCAATATCTGAAATATTACCAATGCTACATATATGACAGGTCCCCATACCCCCTTGGCATCAACCCATTCACGGAATTTCATGGGTTCGCCTGCCATTTTTATGAGCGGGATACCTATAAATATACAAACCAGCGCTATGATAACAGCTGCTATACCCATAAGTATACCGGCGATTACCTTCTTTCTTATGGTTCCCTGTTTTACTGTTTCTTTATCATTCATTTTTCAAGATACTCAAGAAAACTCTCATTATCATACATAAAAATTTAAGTTGACATCCACATAAAAACAAAGTATACTATTAAAGTCGCACAGCCGGGGAGTTAGCGGTGCCCTGTACCTGCAATCCGCTACAGCAGGGGTGATGTTCGGTCTCGGGTAGCATGTTGTCGGGCTGCCCTTCATAAGTGATGTTGACGTTTGGGTCTCGCGCAATGGCAGCCTGTGAACCGTGTCAGGGTAGGAATACAGCAGCACTAAGCAGTGTCTCTCATGTGCCGTGAGGGTGC
>JAEEVK010000149.1 GCA_016287095.1 Lachnospiraceae bacterium | reverse complement strand
GGAATGATAAGCTGCCCCTGTATATCGAAAGGGGATATCGTAACTTTAAGATAGTAGGCCGTGGTCTGCCGCAGGATATGGTACTTGAATCATATCTATATTATCTCGTAAAAGAAAATGAGAGGGATTTCATAAAGAAACAGCTTATGACATCCTGAATGAAAATGAAGAATCATAAACGAATTGATTAATACAGAAAAAGATTTTGAAGAACCGCTTTTAAACAATATATCTGGTTCTTCTTTTTTTGTTAGAAAACTTGATAAAATCTCACTTTTTTGGTATAATATTTCATGGCATATTATAACAAAATAGAAGATATCCCCCACCTCATAGCGTAGCGAAGGTGGGGGAATATACCTAAATGGTTTGAAGGAGAACAAATTAATATAATGGAAAAATCAGATCGTATAAAAGAACTGGTTGAAATACTGAATAAAGCCTCGGATGCATATTACAACGACCGGGATGAGATAATGAGCAATTATGAGTGGGATGCAATGTATGATGAGCTCTCGGCACTGGAAGCAGAGACAGGTATCATACTCCCTGACAGTCCCACAGTAAAGACCGGAGCAGAGGAAAATGTCGGCAGCGGTACACGTGAGGCACATGAATATCCGGCACTATCCCTTGCTAAGTCCAAAGATGTAAATGTCATCCGTAAATGGGCAGGAGACCGTGCATTATGGCTGTCATGGAAGATGGACGGCCTCACACTGGTACTTACCTATGATGACGGAAAACTCACCAAGATCATGACCCGTGGTAACGGTACCACCGGTACAAATATTACATACTTTGCTGACTACATCAAGGGTTACCCGACAACCATAAAAGACAAAGGACACTTGGTAGTTAGAGGAGAAGCTGTCATCTCCTACACGGATTTCAATACGATAAACAGTATGATAGATAATCCCGATGAGCAGTATGCAAACCCTCGTAACCTGGTATCCGGTACACTAGGATTGGATGTGTCGAGAGCAAAGGAAGTAGCCGAACGTGGTGTAACATTTCATGCATTTACGCTGGTACATACCGATGAAGAGATACTTTCCTGGGGAAAGAGGATGGACTACCTGGCAGACTTAGGCTTTACGGTTGTAGACAGAGAGCCCACTGACTCAGAGCATCTTCAGGAAACCATAGATAAGTGGACTGCCTCGGTCAGAAGCGGAAATATGGATATCCCCGTAGACGGTCTGGTAGTTACCTTTGATGATACAGAGTATGCATCTACGGGTTCGGTTACAGGGCATCATGCTACCAATGCCGGTATGGCATTTAAATGGCAGGATACAGAGGCAGAGACAGTACTTGACCACATTGAATGGAGCTGTGCAGCATTTGCCATTTCTCCTGTAGCTGTATTTGACCCGGTATCTCTTGAAGGTACGACGGTTACGAGAGCGAGTCTTTGTAACATCAGTGAAATGAAAAGACTGGGTATCGGTGAGGACAGAAAAACAAACCTTACTGTCATAAAGAGCAACATGATCATCCCTAAGGTTATTAAAGCAGATGCTCATGGTACTTTGTTTAATATTCCTGAAAAATGTCCTGTGTGCGGTGCTCCTACAGAGATAGTGACCAGTGCCAAGACGGACACAGAGACTCTGCATTGTACAAATCCCGACTGTACCGCAAAGCATATCCAAAAGTATACCCGCTTTGTCAGCAAAACAGGTATGGATATTGACGGACTCTCAATCAGGACTCTGATGCGTTTCATAAACGAAGGCTACATCAGTGATTTCGCAGATATATATAATATTTCGGCATACAAGGATCAGATAATAGAGCTTGACGGCTTTGGTGAAAAATCATTTGCAAACCTGATTGCATCTGTCGATAAAGCCAGAAAACGCCATCCGGCAAATTTCATCTATGCACTCTGCATACCGATGATAGGACTGGATGCAGCAAAAAGGCTGATAGCATTTTATGGGACAAATGGATTTTTCGAAAAGATAAAGGAAACTAATTTATCATCCGAAATTTTTGCTGAAGTTGACGGTATCGGAATCGAGCGTTCCACAGCCATTGTAAAATGGATATCGGAGCCTAAGAACACCGCATTATTGGAAAAACTGCTGAGTATAGTTGAACTTGATAATATCGAAAAAGCAGGAGAAAAAACAGGTACCTGTGCCGGGCTTACGTTTGTTATCACAGGTGACGTACATATCTTTAAAAACCGAGATGAATTTAAAGCCTATGTAGAGTCACAGGGCGGACATGTAGCCGGCAGTGTATCGGGTAAGACATCATACCTGGTGAACAATGATATAAATTCAACAAGCTCTAAAAACACAAAAGCAAAATCCCTTGGAGTAGAGATTATAACCGAGGACACCTTTGTAGAGAAATTCGGTCATTGATAAACAAAAAACACTTTCGGAGGAGCATTATGGCAGAAAGACAAATCCCCGAGGCAGCAAAAAGACAGCTGGATTCAGTATTTGAGGCACTTTCGATAGTTTCGGAAAATACCCATGTATACTTATGCGACATGAGGTATGATTATTCCCGTTGGTCCAAAAATCTGGTTGAGACCTTTGAACTGCCATCTGAATATATGTATGACGCCGGAAAGATATGGGAAGAGTATATCCATCCTGAAGACCGAAAAGCTTACAGTGAAGGCATAGAAGAGATATTTAACGGTAACTCCGATAAGCATGATTTCCAGTATCGTGCAAAAATGCCTGACGGTGAATATGTACTCTGTACATGTAAGGGTCTCGTTATCAAAGACAGTGAGGGTAAACCCATATATTTTGGAGGATCCATCAGAAATCACAGCCAGAGAAATCAGGTGGATAATCTGACCGGACTGCGTAATCAGTACGGTTTCTTTGCTGACCTTCAAAGCTATATTCGTAATCAAATCCCCATATTTATAGGTATGGGTGGTATAAGCAAGCTCACTGAAATAAATGAAGTATTAGGATACAATGTAGGAAATAAAGTACTTCAGTATATGGGCAGATACCTTGAAGAAAATGTATCTGATAAGGCAAAGGTTTACCGCCTTGACGGATCACGTTTTGTCATAATATCAGAACTGCCAAATGAAAAAGAATTTGAAAAAATATATGAAAAAATGCGTGCATATTTCCGTAAAGGAATACGCCTGGATATATATGACATAGTACTTGAACTCAATGCAGGTGTGCTTTTCCTTGATGAGTTCAACACAGACGATCAGACCGTTTATTCATGTCTTAACTTTGCATATGAAGAGTCAAAACTGGTAAAGCATGGAGATATTGTTAAATTCAATAATGAACTGACTGACAAAAACAAGAGGCATTTTGAAAAACTTCATGCCATCCGTGCATCCATCATGCAGGATTTCGATGGTTTTTCAATGGTTTATCAGCCGGTGGTAGATGCTATGACTGAAAAAATAGTAGGTGCCGAGGCTTTGATCCGTTGGAAAAATGATTATTACGGACCTGTACCGCCGGATATGTTTATACCATTTTTGGAAAAAGATCCGTTGTTCCCTAAGCTTGGAGAATGGATACTTGAAACATCATTAAAAGATGCAAAAAGACTGTTGGAATATGTACCGGATGTCATAATAAATGTTAACTTATCTTATGCACAGCTTGAAAAAGCAGGCTTTACAGATGAAGTTTGGGATATAGTAAAGAGAACAGGCTTTGATCCGAGTCATCTGTGTCTGGAAATGACAGAACGATGTCGTTTGCTTGATATTGACTTGTTAAGAAACATTATAGTAACCCTTAAAGCAGGCGGAGTACATATGGCACTCGATGACTTTGGTACCGGATTCTCATCCATAGGACTTATAAAAGACCTGCCGTTTAACACTATAAAGATCGATCGTAGTTTCGTGATGCAGATAGAGCAGGATGAAAGAGAAAAACGTCTTCTGAGCAGCATAAAGGATGTAGCCGGTATATTTGGCGCAAAAGTATGCGTAGAAGGTATCGAAACATCAGGTATGCGTGACATCATCCGTGATTACCGTGTACACAGCTTCCAGGGATATTATTACTCAAAACCCGTACCCATGGACGAACTGATAGAGATGGTAAAAAATGGACCGGATTGTTTTGCTAAAAGTTGATTAAAAACTATAAATCGGCAAAAATAACGGACGTAATAAGGTTGTGGCATAAAAAGACAGAAAACCATGCCTTTGATTTGAGGATAAAAATATGCAAAAGTCCAATAATAAGAAGAATAAAGACCAAAATGCCCCTCAATTTGGAGTGGTTAATTATGGTCCTGAAAATATTGGGCGAGAGGTATTTTATTCCGATGAAGAAAACAAACTGTTACATCGTTCACTTGTAGAAGATTCCCAAAAATGTTTTGATACAGAATTGGCATATAAACTAAAAAAGAAGGATATAAACCTATATAAAGTCCTATACACCAATATACCCAGAAGTATTCAAAACTATGATTTCTATACGGCATTT
Organism: Lachnospiraceae bacterium; assembly: GCA_016287095.1. Taxonomy (GTDB): domain Bacteria; phylum Bacillota; class Clostridia; order Lachnospirales; family Lachnospiraceae; genus RUG11977. The sequence goes on along the minus strand of JAEEVK010000149.1, from coordinate 1,447 downwards.
AGAAATGTAAAGATAAATGAAATTGTTAATTTGCCTGATGAAAATGAAAAGACCTTAGTTCAAAAAATCAAAGAAACTGTTGTAGTATATGATGAAACACGATACAAAAAGGGATTTCCAATAAGCGAATATGAAAATGATAAATATACTGATAAGGATAAATACCCAATTCAATGGGGATGTACAATAATTGTAATTATTTATATTTTGTCTATTGTTTTTTTTGTGGCTGCATTAGCTTTTTTAGGAATAACTATAGCTCATCTTATCCTTTCAAACTTTCCTACTGTGGCAACTTTTGTAAAAGTTTTAGCTGTAATAGGATTTGAAGCTCTGTTGATTTATTTTTTTATCAAAATATTTAAGAAGAGATATATAAGAAAATTAAAAAATAGAAAAAATACAAAAAATATAAAAAAACTAAAGAATAATCATCCGTATTATAAGCTTTGTGATGATCTGCATTATTATTCAATTAGATTTACAAATATATTGCATCCGGTTAACAAAATAGAAGAAACATACAAAAAAAACAGGAAAGGCATAGAAAAAGAATGGACTAAGTATTCCGAGAATGCATTTACTAATATTCTATTCAGATTTAGACCAATCAAAATTAATACTGATTATAACTATTTTTTTAGGCTGTTTATTGAAATAGATTATAAAGAATGTTTTCCTAATTATCCTGAACTTTTAAATATAGAACAACAAACATTGCCTTTTATATATGGACTGTTTTCTGATTATCGGTACGACGAAATGATCCCGGGATATAAAAAACAGATAGAGAATTTTATTTCAAATTTGTTGTCTGAAAGAATACCGGATATGGAAGTAAAAGATATTAAAATTGCTGTTGTAAGGAGAAAACCGTGATAAATCATCAAATGAATTGATAAATAGGATTATCAGTGAGGGAGAATATGAGTAAAATTATTATTACTTTTATATGTATATCTATATTATTAGGTATGACTGCATGTTCCGCTAAAAATGAAGAAAACTCAGAAAATACTACTAATACAAATAATGTTAATATTGATGTTAATGATGACAAGGTTGATTGGTCAATCCCGTATACAGTGAGAATAGGAAGCATATTATATCATAGTACAAATGAGTTGCCGAAATATTCTTTGATAGATAAGAATATTACTTTCAAATCAAGGGGAAAGATTGAATCATGTACGGTGGATATCAATGCTTATCCTACAAAAAACAACGAAACAAACTTTGACGGATATCTTGATTGTGAATATGGTTTTATAGATGGACATCTGTATATAAAATATAGAGAGTTTATACCTTTGCAAGCAGCGTCATATCAGCCATCTTTGATATTAATAGAGAAAACAGATGAAATACCTGAAAAAGAAGATCCTGTTTCTTTAGAGGAAGCCATAGATGATGGATTTATGGTTTTAAAGAACGGAAACATATATTA
>JAEEVK010000032.1 GCA_016287095.1 Lachnospiraceae bacterium | reverse complement strand
TAATCAAGCGTGCTGAGGAAACTCGGCTACGGATTATAGATGCGGAGTTGCTGGAATTGGCAGACAGGCATGACTAAGGATCATGTATCGCACAGATGTGAGGGTTCAAGTCCCTTACTCCGCATATAAAAAGGGGCTGTTTTCACAGCCCCTTTTTATTCTTAGCCTAACGAAATACCCCAGCCACCGGCAAGGTATCTTCTGAGCATCGTGACATCCTTAGGAGTAACTTTACCGTCTCCGTCTATATCTGCATTCTTAACTGAAACTTCAACATTCCAGCCGCCTGCAAGAAAACGCCTAAGTTTTGTAACATCCTTAGGGGTAATCTGTCCATCACCATCTACATCACCTGTAATAGTTATAGTTACATCATTTACAGGATTCTTTGTAACCTTCAGCGTCCCATATACATAGTTAATATCATAATTTGCAGTAACATCAGTCTCACCCTTCTTGATGACAACGCCACTAACTGTATTATCACTACTTCCAATCTCTGTCTGACTGCCGGTAAAGGTAATACCCGATATCTCGTCACCGCTTGCAAGACCGGTCTCACTTATTTCATATCCTTCTTTTGTAAGTGCTGTGCCGTCATATACCTTTTCATCGCTGCCCGTAGTAATGGTAAGAGGCCTTGCAGTTATGCTGAATTCAGCAGTTGCCTCACCACCAAAATAGTCATTTGTCTCCGCGATAACTGCTTTAACGGTATAATCTCCTATGGTAGTAGGTACAGTATATTCAAACTCAGCATTCTCGTCATTTGTGAGTTTATAGAGATAGGTCACCTCTCCGTTTCCGAGATTTCCTGAAACTTCAGGTACACTTGCTTTATCGCCGTATACCCAGTTTGCTAGGCTAACAGTAGGCTCTATATGCTCTTTGTCTCCATAAACTGCATATAGTGTAGTAGTAAACTCTTTTTCTATTTCTATCCCATCACCTATTTCAGTTCCATCTTCAGTGACTTTGACTATAACATATTGACTTTCTACATCATCATAATCAATCTTAACCCTTTCTTTCTCTGAAAATACAACCGCACCATTTTCAGTGAAACTCCAGCCTATGAATTTCTTTCCTGCAGGAGCTTCAAACTTGCATTCCATTAACCAAGTAAACGGGGTAGAAAGAGTACTCTGCATAATATACTGCTCAGACATGGAACCGGTACCACCATTTTTATCAAATGATAGAACAAAGCGAGTACTATACTCAGAATTATCTACATCTCCTATAGTACCACCAGTCATTATAAAATTATTGTTATGGGTATATACATCATTTCCATGATGACTGGCATGATTACCCGAGACGATACCCCCATACATATTGAAAGTACCATTATTGTGTATACCTCCTCCATCTCCTTCACCAATAGCATTATTATCGGTTATAGTACCATCAAACATATTGAAAGTACCATTATTATATATGCCACCACCACCATTATAATTTACTACTGATGTATTACCTGTAATCGTACCTCCGTACATATTAAGAGTACCTTTACTATAGATATAGATACCCCCACCCTTTTCACCATTTGAGTATCCTCCAGTAATCTTACCTTCAGTTTGACTGTCATTATCATACAGATCTAATGTAGCGCTAGATGATATATATATAACATAACCTCTTTTTATGTTAGAATCAGCAGTAAGTCCTCTGTTAATGGTATAACCGTTAAGATCAAGGATTACATAGTTTCCATTACCAACAACGAGATGGGATCCGTCTTTCTTTTCAAGGTCGGTTACATCCGCCCCAAGCTTTATGGCACCACCTTCTGCCATAGCCGCCTTAAGTTCGGCCCAAGATGTTACAACCTTAGGGTTTTCTTTTGAAGCTTTAACTAAAGCTAAAAATGCAGCTTCTACATCAGTTAATTTATTAAGTATCTCCTCTGATATCTTGTTCTTTTCCTCTTCACTAAGTGCGTTATAAGCCCTTCTAGCATCATCTATAGCTTTATTATCTGAGAATGATACATTTTGTGCGTCCGGAAGTTCCGATATCGTATCTGAAACAATCTCATACTCTTCTATATATTTATATGTATAGGTAAATATCCTGTTCTCATCTATATATACATCTGTAGTCGGCTCAATATTCCAAGATCCTTCTTTATAATGATATTCAGGATTTTCACCAACAGACGGTATCTGATCTGCAGTTAGATAATGCTTATCTAAATCTAATAATATAACTATATCATCAGCACTCTCGTCTTCCCAGGATCCATTCTCTACCTTAAATGTTACTATATAACCTGAAGCTTTAAATTCAGCACTAATGTTAACATCACCTGCGGGCATAGTAAAGGTATAGCCGTTATCTGTTGAAGTCAGTGCAACATCATTACCGTCACATTTAACACTGATTGATCCGAGCTCACAATAATGATCGGGTTCGATAAATATTTTAACCTTAGCCCCCGGCCATGCTACTGAAGATTCTCTGTCTTCAACTGAAACCCCAAGGGAACCATTCTCAGGAGTATTTTTACTTATATTGTATACTTCTTCTCTTTCTTTAAACTCAACGCTAATGTCAACGTTACCGTCAGGCATTATGAATGTATAACCTATATCTGATAAGATAACTTCTTCAGATCCACATTTTACACTAATTGAATCCAGTTCATACATAAAATCCGGTTTAATATTTATAGTTACTTCCTCACCGGGACAAGCTTCTGAAGATTCTCTACCCTCAAACAAAACATCAAAAGAACCGTTATCAGGAGTGTTTTTACTGATATTATAAGTTTTCCTAACCGGGTATAAATATTTGATCCCATTCTCATAATCTTCTATTATATCAGAAATATAAATTCCACCTGGATTCCAAACAAGTCCAGATTCATCAAATGATATAACATCAAAGCTATATAAATTGAATTTCTCATCATAGTCATACACTTGACTTATATATTTTATTTGTTCATTTTCTTTTCTATTACTTAATGCCCAGGCTACACCTTGCACAAGTATTAGATTATTTATAAAAGGCACATCATCTAAACTAAGATAAAGTTCGTCGTCAATTGATAATTGATCAGGATCTAATTCCCTAAAAATAATACTAGTATCCTCTTGCCATACACATATTTCTGCACCATTCCCTTCCGTAGGATGTTTAAAACAAAACCATCTCGAGCCTTCCGTATAAGGATATTGGTTCTGGCCATTAAAAACAAGTCCATCCTTAGTTATGGTAAAACTGTTAACCCACGCTCCTTGACCCGAATCATCTTTGCCATAATAAAGTGAGAAAGCCTCATCATTTTGTACAGTATCACCTACTTCCAGTTCTATACCATAATCTAGATCTGAAAGAGAGTAGTTATGTCCGAACTCTGCATTGATAATAACATCACCTGCAGGCATAGTAAAAGTATTGTCCGTTATAGTGATATCATTATTATCTTTGTCCTTAACAGTCCAAGATAGGAACTTATAACCGGTATCGGGTGTTGCTGTTAATGTCAAGGTATCATTATACTTTGCTGCTGTAACCTCTGTATCACCTTTCTTTACGGTAATTGTTCCGTTCTCTGCTGAAGTGGTGATATTATAAATCGGTGTCCAGGTTGCAGTATACACCATATTCCCCGTACTTTTCTCTGGAATGGTTACACTAGTAGTTGCTGTTTCCAGCCCTGTTCCTGTCCAACCTGCGAACTCATAGCCCTCCTTGCTGGGATTGTTCAGCGTGATGGAATCCTTTATAGTGTACCTATCCGGATTGGAGTTTTCGAATGATGCACCATCCACACCTTCGTAAGTGATGATGTATCCCTTATCTTCAAGCACAACTGTATTTGCTGGAACAGAACCTAAGGTACCGATTCTGTCAATCATGAAATGAAAAGTACCACCGCTGCTAGTGGGGGCTTGTATCTTAATCTTAACGGTCGCTAATGTTTCGACAACTTCTTCACTGGATATTGTTTGATCCGCCTTGGCCCAAGCCGGTTGACTAAATTTTTCCCATTCAAACGCTTTAACTAACCCATTAGCATTTGCATCTAACTTAACATTCGGATTTGCATATCCAATGCGAGCATCCGTAGCATCTCCCAAGCCAAGTTCAAGAGTTGCATCACAATCGCACATATATGAAATGGACAGGCCCTTCCAGTAATCGGAGATATCGACAGGTATCGGAAAACCGTTTTCATCTTTCCCATAAATGTCGAAGCAGATATATACAAAAGGGTTATAATCCAGCGTACCTTTGTCCAATACAGCCGTACCACTGATTCCAGAGTACATGGCGATATCTTCATCTTTAATGGTAGAACCATCACCATAAGGATCGGCCTGATTAAAAACTACCTTCGATTTTCCGCCATCTGCATTATCAGTGATAACATACCAGTAACTTCCAATTGAATCATCATCGCGATCCGTATTTACAAAGGCGGATCCATCTACTCCATTCCATAAAAAACCGCTCTCCCAATATGCCTGAGCCTTTATACTTCCCGGCATCACGGGTATCATGCCGATAACCAGAGCTATCGCCATTACAAATGTCACGATGTTCTTTACCAGGTGCTTCTTTGTTCTCATCTTTTGTTTCTCCTTCCAATGTATCTTATCTTTTTATGCCATTTGGGGCAAAGAAAAGAATCTCACAAACCTACATTATGTATTATAAAGTACTCTGTTTAGAATTTCAAGTGACCAAAAGTTAGTTCTTTATCCTATCATAAAAAGACACCACCCTTACTTCCTTACTCCAGAAGTAGTGGTAGTGTCTCCCATTGTCACATACTGTTAGCCTAACGAAATACCCCAGCCACCTGCAAGGTAACGTCTGAGTATCGTCACGTCTTTAGCATTTACAATGCCGTCTTTGTTAACGTCGGCATATTCTTCTTTTATCTCTACATTCCAGCCACCGGCAAGATATCGTCTTAGGATAGTTACATCCTTGGCATTTATGATGTCGTCGCCATTTATATCACCTGTTTTACCGGGTTCTTCTTTTTCTTCCGGTTCTTCGGCTGCACTTACTTCTACCTGAAGTTCGATGCTCTCTATTACGTTATAGTTCGTCGTGTCCGCCGGAGTGTATTTTGCCTTAAACGTATTAGTCCCTGCATTTCCAACTGATTCAGACTCATCAATCCATGACCATCCGTCAGGGAGCTCAATATCGCTTAGCTTCTGGCCCTCAACAGCCTTAAGGTCTTCAGGCTCATTATCGATCACAGGTGTTGCCTTTGATATAGTCCATTCGGCTGTACCGGTACCGCTGTAGTTACCCTTAAGTGTTACAGTTACCGTATAGGTACCTGCATCTGTAGCCGAAGTAACTCCGCCTATATCGTAGTCTTCTGATTTAAGTTCCTTTTCTCCAAGCTTTACAGAAGATACTGTAACAGCCTGTTTCGATCCGGTATAGGTGAATGAATCACTATTTAGTATTACGGTTACATCCGTTCCGGATTTTTGAGCTATTGTTATAGGTGTTATTGCAGTAGCTGCTATATCTGTATGGTTGGCATCACCTACTACCTTATACCAGACATAATAGGTATCTGCTTTTGTCCCTGCAGGAACTAATGTACTCCATCCGTTTGCAGGTGCGGTTGTCCCGTTTGTGCCAAGGGCATACTGCATCTCACCGCCGGTTATGCTTCCTTTTGTTATAAGTTCCTGTGCAGAACCGGTATATGTCAGTGCTGTCTTAGCTTCAGGTGTCTTACCGATCACAGATACTGCCTTTTCTATAGTCCATTTAGCTATACCGGTACCGTTGTAGTTACCCTTAAGCGTTACTGTCATAGTATAAGTGCCTGCATCTGTAGCCGAAGTATCTCCACTTATATCGTAATCATCTTTTGTAAGCTCTTTTTCACCAAGCTTTACAGAAGAAACTGTAACAGCCTGTTTCGATCCGGTATAAGTAAACGAATTATTATTCAGTGTTACGGTTACATCAGTTACTGATTTTGGTGATATCTTCACGGGTGTTAATGCAGTTGCTGCTATATCTGTATGGTTATCATCACCCACTACCTTATACCAAACATAATAAGTATCCGCTTTTGTTCCGGTGGGAACCGAGGTGCCCCATCCGGTTGTAGGTGCAGTAGTTGCATCCTTTCCAAGTGCATACTGTATCTCCCCGCCGGTTACACTTCCTTTTGTTATAAGCTCCTGTGCTGAACCGGTATATGTTAATGCAGTCTTAACTTCAGGTTTCTTACCAATCACGGATGCTGCCTTTTCTATCTTCCATTCAGCTCCAAATTCACCACTGTAGTTGCCCTTAAATGTTAGCCATACTACATAGGTGCCTGCTTCTGTAGCCGAGGTTTCTCCGTTTATATCGTAATCATCCTTTGTAAAATTTTTTTTACAAAGTTTTACTGAAGATACCACAACAGTATGTTCCGATCCGGTATAAGTGAACGAATCATTAACCAACGTTACTGTTACATTTGTTACACTTTCTGGTAATATCCACACGGGTGCTAACGCAGTCGCTTCTATATCTGTATGATAGGCATCAGCAACCACTTTATACCAGACATAATAGGTACCAGCATTTATAGCTGTGGGAACAGAAGTACTCCAACCGGATGTAGGCGCAGTAGTAGCATCCTTGCCAAGTGCATACTTCATCTCGCCACCATCTGCACTTCCCTTTGTTATAAGCTCCTGTGCTGAACCGGTATAGTCTAGTCCTTCTAATACTTCTGGTGAAACTGTAATAACAGGCAAAGGTTTACTGATCTCAAAATCTACACTGATGGTCTGCTTTATGTCTGCAGATGTTGACACCTCTACAGAAGCAGTATATTTTCCCTGATCACTCGGAGCTGTAACGCTCTTATTATATACGGTACCATCACGTCCTTCATATTCTGGTTTTGAAACACCAATTTCCTTAGGGAGTTTAGTGATATCCGACAGAGATGCAGTAACCCTTTCGCCGTCATAATTTTTTGAAGTAGCTGAAATACTTACCGTATAGCTTGGATCAGTTCCGTAGCTACATAAACCTGCGATACACTTTATCACACAGGAATTACCATCCTCTGCTTTAGTTATTGTCCAGACATGATCATGACGTACTATGATCTTTTCTTGGTGTGCATAGTCGGTAGCTAGTATTTTCTTCTCCTGTTCGTTATCTATAATATATACATTTAATTGTGACGTTATCTCCAAAGAGCCATGAGGGTTGTCACTTAGACCGGCTCCTATACCGGCTATATATAGACCGGCTCCTATGCCGGCTCCGCCATCTTTACCGGTTGCAGTCACAGTTCCTCCATTTATTGTAACTGTTCCACCAGCTTCATATTCTCCTCCGCCAATGCCGGCTCCACATCTTCCACCGGTTGCGGTCACAGTTCCTCCATTTATTGTAACTGTTCCACCAGTTGCAAAATATCCTCCGCCAATGCCGGCTCCACCATCATCTACACCATCATCTCCGCCTATTGCTTCCACGGTTCCACCGCTAATCGTAATTTCTCCACCGGCTCCACCATTTCCGCCGCCGATACCAGCTCCGCAATTGCCGCCGGTTGCTTTTATGATTCCACCACTGATATTGATTGTTCCACCAGCACCTTCATATCCCCCACCAATGCCGGCTCCTAGATTTCCGCCGTTAGCTTCCACGGTTCCACCGCTAATCGTAATTTCTCCACCGGCTCCTTTATTTCCACCGCCGATGCCCGCTCCTAGATCTCCGCCGGTTGCGTTCACAGTTCCTCCATTGATTGTAACTATTCCACCAGCTGCATAACATCCCCCGCCAATGCCAGCTCCAAAATCTCTGCCGCCTTTTGCTGTCACATTCCCTCCGTTAATTGTGACTATTCCACCTGCTCCTTGGTCTCCGCCACCGATACCGGCTGCATAATTTCCGCCGGTTGCATCTATGGTTCCGCCGCTGATCGTTATTTTCCCCCCGGCTCTTTCATATCCACCACCAATCCCGGCTCCACCATATCTGCTGGTTGCGTTCACAGTTCCTCCGTGAATTGTAATTATTCCACCAGCTTCATATATTCCGCCACCAATGCCAGCATAAGAACTTTTATCTGCAATTGCGTTCAATGTACCGGTCCCATTTTCCTGTCCGTATATATTTAAGGTATCTCCCTCACTAACATTGATACCGTTTTTTGCCGTTAAGGTAGCTCCGTCACAGAGAATTAGATTGGCTGTCCCGGACACAGTGATGCGCTCATTTATCTCAACATTACTACCTTTCACTACATACCAGCCACTTACCCACAGTTTCGTATTTGCCTCAACCGTAGTATATGCGTATACCGAGTCACTGACATATTCAACCTTTTTTTGTTCCGAATTCCATACAGCTTTAATATATTCTACCGCACCATCTGCCTTCGCGATCAGGTTCATTCCCGGCAATAAACCTATTGCCATAACAATACTTAATACAACCGCCAATACTTTCCTTACTCTTTTTCCCATACAGAAACAACCTCCGTCTTTTGATGATCACCAGTTTATAATCAATTCCGTTTTCAAATATATACCTCTTCTATTATAATATATCTCTTAATAAAGTAAAGATTTTTTTGTTATAGCCAAAAAGGAAACCATTATCGGCTTAGTTAGTAAAAATTACTTACCCCACAATAAAAAAAGACCGTCGTTGTTAGCGATGGTCTTTTTTCATTGTCTTTCAGTTATTATTCCTCCTGCCCCTCGAGTTCTTTCGAATATACCAGCATATATGTACCAGCCTTAAACAAGGTGCATTCAAAAGTCTTGCTGTTTATTATTTTCCTGCTTATGCGGCCCATTACACTCTTATGATTTGGACAGTAATATAGGTAGGTGTGCTCGATATCATATTCATCAGGGATAGTGATCCTTACGGGCAGCGGCAGTTCCAGCTCATCGTTTTCATCCACAAAGCCAAAATCAAAGGCCATATAACTGCCTGATTTTAACTTGAGCTTTCGGTATGCCTTTTTCAAAGCCTTGCTCTCAAGGGATTCGATTTTTATACAGTCCTGATCAAGGTAATACGGTATAGAGGTTTCTACCTTGACAAGTACCTTACCGTCCGTTGCCAAATTTGTGGAAACATAGTTGAAATCAGGCTGTACATATACTGTACCCTCTACGGTCACTTCTCCGGTAAGTTCACCATAATAAACCGTGATGGTGTTATTACCCACATAATGGATCGTCGGGTTGTGTATGGTATAGTCATCGGTTTCTTCCTCTTCACCGTCCACATACCTTTTGTATACATGCAGGTTTTCCCTGTTAATTTTCCTGCCGACAGTCACCATCCCGCCGGTGTACTCTGCTCTTATACCCACAACGTAACGGTCAACTGGCTCCAGCTCTATGGTCTTGCTTACTCCTCCGTAGGTTACGGTGATGGGCTGTTTTCCGCTGTCATAAAACAAATTTCTGGATAATGTAAAGGTGGTCACTCTTTCTGCATCCAGATCAGAATAAACCGCCATTACGGAAAAATCCTCTTTGTCAAGCAATTCATTTGTAAACAGCTCCTGTTTGTTATATGTAACATTTATGGCTACAACACCGGTCCAGTTTTGGGCATACACTTTACATTTTGCCTCGCAACCGCCGTAAACTACCGTTACCTCATTTTCCCCAAGTTTGGTAAGATTCTGCGGATATATTTTATATCCTTCCGTTATCATCTCTGTGGAGTTGTCGCTGTAGCATGCCACGACGGTCAGATCCCTTTTGTCTGGCATATTTCCGATACCGTAATCGTATCTTTTCGGAGTAACAATAAGTTTACTCAGTGATTTGCCGTTTATATATGCTGTGGTATATAGATCACGATACAGGATAACAATGGTATTTAACCCGTTCTTATATACCATCTCACTCGATACCGTATATTCCGAAGGCTTCAGCGCTTTTACAGTCCCGTTATCAAAATAAGCTGTGACCGTCAGCTTGGATTTGTCATACTTCTCACCTACGAGTACTGATGTACCCGCATAATATGCCACAAGATTTTCTGCCTTCGGTGTGGGCGTATTTACAGAAGCCTCCACCGGGATAACTCCCCCAAAACCCGATATTCCTTTTGCAAAAAATAATATGACAACAACCATGCAGGCTGTAAGTATTCCGTAATCAAGGATTTTCTTCATAGTTCCCTGTCCTCCAAAATCATATAAGACAAAAAAAGCCGATACTTCACCATAGAGAATATCGGCTTTTATTTGAAAAAACTTTATACTTTAGTTATCCCTGGCTGCCTCAAATAGCCTGTCATTATATTTTGCAACTGTTGAAATGGCATATTGGATGCTCTCTTCCATCAGCTCCGAGGATATTATGCTGTTACGGTAAAGCATAGCGAGACGGAACACTACCTTTCCTCTTTCGGGGTTATAGTCATAGTTTCCGGCATAAAAATCATTGTAGTTTATGCTGCAGATAAGCTTTGCAAACTCACTGGCCTTTGTAGCCGGCACATCAAAGGGCAGTACTGAAAACAGTGTCATTATCCCGTTTTCAGGATAAACCGAAAGCTTCAGATGTACCTTAAAGGGCTCTGCGGTAAAATCCCCGTCTATCTGAAGATTCTCTTCATTAATATACAGTGAATCACCTATGGAAAGCTTTTTGAACAGTTCCTTTCCTATATTGAACAGCCTGCTCGAAGCTGCATTCATCTCTGATTGTGTCATGGCCCCTCCTAAAATCCTATCTTAGCCTTCATCGCAAGCTTCTCTGAGAACTCTTTTTCACCGGATGCGGCTAAGAAATCCTCTTTTTTAAGTGTTATATTCTTAATGCCTGACATAGAGGTACGCATTGCTGCCTTTGACCAGCATCTCTCATAGAGGTTTCTTACGAAACGCGCATTTGCAAATTCGGCTGATTTCATATATTCGGTAGATAAGGAATCAAAATATTCCGAAGCCGCATTTGAAAAGTCCTCATCATATTTAAAATGCTTCTTTACAAAGGACATGAAAATCTCGAAGAGCTGCTGTTTGTTGTAGCTTTCAAATTCCAAAAGGAACGGCATACGGCTCCTTAGGCCAGCATTTCCTTCCATCAGTTTATTCATGTCATCCTTGTATCCGGCCATGACTACCACCATGTCATCGCGGTGGTTTTCCATCTCGGATACAAGCGTGGTCAGAGCCTCCCTGCCGTAGTCGGAGCTCTTGTCATCGCCCTGGTAAAGCGCATAGGCCTCATCTATAAAAAGTACCGAACCGTATGCATCACGGCAGATGGCACTGGTCTTGGGTGCTGTCTGTCCTATGTACTCTCCGCACAGGTCTCTTGCGGAATACTCAAAGAAATATCCGTTTCTTAGGATCCCGTTTTCACGCAGTATCTGTCCGAGTATCCTCGCTACCGTGGTCTTGCCTGTACCTGGAGCTCCGGCAAATCTCATATGGAGACATGGACGCTCCATGCTCTTGTTTTCTATGGCAAGCTTTACCTGCGCTACTATCTCACGTATCCTGTCAGCTATCTTTTCCATACCGATGAGCTCGCTCAATGCGTCAAAGCCGTCATGTACCTCCTTCTGGAAGGTGGGTGAAAGCTCCAGGATATCCTTTTGTACTATCAGCTTGCTGTCATGGGCTTCATCATCTTTGGCTGCCTCTGCTTTTGCTTTCAGCCAGAGCATCTCGTAAACAACCTTCATTACGGACTGTATGCCGTAGAAACGTCCATCACTCTTTTCCTCACAGATCCTGGAGAAAAATACGTCCCAGACGATATCCTCTGCGGAAAATCCTGCTTCAGTAATGGCTCTTACGGCACATTCCTTTAACTCATCGTTATTAAAGGGCTGTACCGAAATAGCACGGATATAGAGCACATCTGCCAAAACCTTTCTTATGGTATTAAGGGCATCGGGCTCCAAAAACGGTATCCTAAAGAAAAATATGTATGATTCCTGTAATGCCACAAGCTTGGTTAAGAAAGTCTTCAGCTCATTATGCTTTGATTTTTCGAGATATTCACTGATATCAAGGCACACCAGCTTATTATTGTCCTCATCATCATAAAGGGCTTCAAGAGCCTCCGGTACAGTCATGGAATCAGGCTCCGACTTTGATGAAAGCCTGATCTCCACTACCGGCTGCTTTTCGTTAAAGCTGAAGAGCTCCAGATCGGATATCAGCTGTGCAAAATCATCCAGAGCGGTGGACAGACCGCAACCGTCATTTACCGAGATCAGATAGTTCTGGAAAAGAAAGCTCTTGAATATGGCGTTTCTCTTTATCTGTGGAGAAACCACAAGTATCTCCCTGCAGAGATCCTTAAACTCGTTCCAGCCTACTTTCTCGGATATTTTCTTATATGATTCATAAACTGAAGGTGCATTTGCTCCTATCTCGGTGATCACAGCGGATGCCACACCGTCGCAGACCACCATATAGGCTTTGCCTTCATTCTTATTCTCAAATTTTTCTTTTGGAAGTCCTATGGTTTCAGAGAGTACCGTGAGCAGCGAATCCGCTGTTTCCGAACAGTCCTTGGCTTCTATCTTAAGGGTAAGTCCGGTCAGACTCTCATTTTCCTTTTCCATAAATTCAAAACCCAGATCCTTTATATGGGCATAGATGTCCTCTATGGGCAGTACCTCTGCATACTGCCTGGAAAGAACATATTCGGGATTTAGGGTTATCTGTATATTCTGTCTCACGTTGTTCCTCCGACATATTTATTGCATTGAATATAACCTCGAAAACGCATTCAGCGTTTTGTTATATGATACACCAAAATGAATAATCTGTCAAAAGGAACGAAACCCCATTTTGACATTAATCCGCTTTTCAAAAGGGAAAAGGGAGTCTTATTTCGCTATCATAATACTTTAACCGGGTAAAATATAATGATATACTCATAATCACAAAGCAAGTGATACTTCAGATATCATTTTAGGACAAGGAGAAAAATTATGGGAACAAAATTAATGAAGAGTAACAGAGACAGGAAAATCTGTGGTGTATGTGGTGGTATTGCAGAATATCTGCATATTGATTCAACTTTGGTAAGAATTATCTGGGCAATTGCAGTTTGCTGCTTCGGTTCGGGCCTGCTGCTCTATTTCCTCGCAGCGATCATCATGCCCCAGGATTTCGGTCAGAGATATAACAACTGGGACAGCCAGAATAACTGGAACCGTCAGAACAACAACTACAATGTATATGATGCAAACTACGAAGTAGTAAATGACAGAAACAACAATAACGGTTATTACAGCAACCGTTAATACCTTATATAATTCATAACATCTCCCTATTAAAAGTGTTTAATTAAAAAATCCCCCAATTTTTGGGGGATTTTTTAAAAAGTGCTTGCTTTTAACAGGATTCTATGTTAAAATCGTTTGCGGTGTCGGAAAGACATTTATGCGGATATGGCGGAATTGGCAGACGCGTATGGTTCAGGTCCATATGTTCGCAAGGACATGCAGGTTCAAGTCCTGTTATCCGCATTAAAAAAGACTCTCTGTTTTACGGAGAGTCTTTTTCATTATGATCTTTTATGTTTCAGCTTGCGTTCATCTCCAGCTGTGCATTAACCAGTCCTGCGTATATACCGCCCTTAGCCATCAGCTCATCATGTGTGCCGACTTCTGCGATATGGTGCTGGTCTATGACTACCAGTCTGTCTGCATCCTTCAGTGTTGAGAGTCTGTGTGCTATGGCAAAGGTCGTTCTGCCGTTTGTAAGTCTCTCCAACGCCTTCTGGATCAGGTACTCGCTCTCGGTATCAAGGCTTGCGGTAGCCTCATCAAGTATCAGGATACCGGGATTGTTAAGGATAGCTCTTGCTATCGCGATTCTCTGTCTCTCTCCGCCTGAAAGGTTAAATCCACGCTCACTTAAGTATGTGTTATATCCGTCAGGTGTACGGCAGATAAATTCGTGTGCATTTGCCATCTTAGCGGCCTGGATGACCTCATCGTAGGTGGCATCGGGCTTTGCAAACTTGATATTATTGAGGATGGTGCCCGTAAACAGGAAGGTCTCCTGAAGCACTACGCCTATCTGTGAATGGTAATTCTCAAGCTTTATGTCCTTTATGTTCGTACCGTCTATCAGGATTTCTCCGTTATCAACCTCATACAGATGCATGATAAGGTTTATCAGTGTGGATTTTCCTGTACCGGAGGCTCCGACCAGTCCTATCATCTCTCCCGGTTTTACATCGAGGGAAATGCCGTCAAGTACGGGCTTATAGGACTTGTAACCGAATGATGCGTCCTTCAGCTGTACATGGCCTTTTATCTTTAACTCCTTTGATTTTGCGGTATCGAAAATCTCAGGCTCCTGGTTCATTACGTCACTGATACGCTCCAGGGATGTCACTACGTTCATCAGCTGTCTGGGAAGGTTTGTGATCCAGCCAACATACTGGTAAAGCATTGAAACATAGGCTATGAACTGCATCAGCTCACCCACTGTCTTCTCGCCCGAAAGCACTCTTACTCCGCCAAAATATGTTACAAGATATACACCTACGCTCACGATAAACTGTAATGCCGGGAAGAATACTGCCCAGAATTTTTCGTTCTGGAACTGCACTACCGCGAATTCATCGGCGGTTTTGTTGAAATGCTCTGCCTCTTCCTCTTCTTTTCCGTAGGACTTTACTACCGACATACCTGAAAGCACGTCCTGGAGATTGGAGTGGATCCTGTCGGATTTTACCCACTGCATATGGAATCTTCTGTGGACAAACTTTCTGAAGGAGAAGGAAATATATGCCATTACAGGGATAAAGGCAAATGCAAGGAGTGCCATCTGCCAGTCAAGGATCAGCATTATCACAACATCAAATATGAAGATGATGAATACTGTCAGCAGGTTACAGAAGGTATCAGCCATAAACTCGTTTATCCTGGCCGTGTCGCTTACTACTCTGTTCATCAGCTCACCGGGCTTTCTGTCATTTATAAATGACAGTGACAGGAGCTGTATCTTCTGATAAAGCTTTCTTCTCAAGTCAGAACTGATGCTGGTTCCGAGCTTTGAGCACATGTATGCCTTGCCCAGATTTATAAAGATTATACCGGTACTGAGTAAAAACATCACGCCTATGACAAGCAGCGCATCATATATATCCTTGTTCCCGTCCCTTATGACATCATCAACCAGTATCCTCTGCATCGAGGGGTTAAACAATGTCACTGCGGTAGCCAGCAGCATCAGGACACCTATTACCAGCATGGTCTTCGGATACGGCTTTACCATTTCCAGCATCTCATGCAGGAAGCCCTGTTTTTTATGATTGCAGTGAGGACACTGCTTCGTGCCGGGCAATGCCCTGCCGCACTTAGGACAGGTGGTCTCATCCTCGTTACTTACGACTCTTGCCTCACGGTTTTCCTTTAACAGCCTGCATCCTCTCGAGATATAAGCATATCTTGAAAGATGCTTGGATGAGAATCTTACCAGGATGTTCTCCTGTTTCTTCCCATCTTTATTGTCTGCTTCAATCGTATAGTACAATACTCCGCAGGCTATCATGGGCTCGCTTAGGATTTCGGAAACCTCATCCAACCGGATTTCTTTCTTGAGACTGCCCTCTTCCAGGACAAACAGCCTTTCCTCCGTAACCACAACATAGGAATCCTTCAGGTAATTTCCGTCATCACCTATGTCATAAGGCACGCAGTAGGCTATCTCTTCATCCGGTTTTAGCCCAAGAAGTCTTATGTATTCTTCTTTTAAGTCAAATTTTAATATCATGGTGTTCTCCGATATTTAAAAATTTCAATATCCTTCGTCATTTCATTACTCAGGATGACAAAAGAGTTGTCATTTATAAGAACAGATCGAGTTTCTTTCTCTCAGCAGCAGAAAGCTTCATAACATCAGGTATCTCAAAACGGTTTTCATCCACATCCGAAATGAGGATCCTGGTCTCAGACAGATGTACCACGGAGCTTCCGCCCATATTTATCGTAAATCTGCACTGTCCCCTGTCGGTCACAACATCAAAATATGCATATCCGTACTCATCCTTGATGTTAATGATCTTTGTGATAACAGGAGTAAAATACCTGAGATTCATCTGTGCTATAAGCAGCTCTGCAGTTTCCTTGGGCACATCCTTTAAATCCTTTATGATGCCTATCTCCTTGGAATTCTCATCAGAAGTCCTGATAGAGATATAATGGTCCGGATCTGTGAAGGGGAACATCCTTACTACCTGAACCCTTGCATACTCCTCATCCCCTACCTTTAATGAAACAAATCCACCGCCGGTAGCCGTAAATTCTGCATTCTTCTTGTCAAGGAAACGCATCTTGAGCATTTCCTCGGTCTCTTTTTCCATCTGCTCTAAGTTAAATTCTTCTTCTCCGAAGGGCTTCCCGGGTCCACCGGGCCTGCCACCTCTGAATCCTCCAAATCCTGGCATAATGTATTCCTTTCTTGGTATTACATCTTATTCAATTCCCTTGAGGGCAAGTGCTTTTCTTTGTAACTCCATAAGCTTGTAATATGTACCCTTAAGCTCCTCAAGCTCCTTATGTGTACCGCGCTCTGTGATCTTACCGTTATCTATAACTACCAGATAGTCCGCATCCTTCAGGGTTGAAAGCCTGTGTGCTATCGAAATGGTCGTCCTGCCCTTTATCAGGTATGAGATCGACCTCTGTATGTCACGCTCTGTCTCAGTATCAACCGATGCAGTTGCCTCATCCAATATAAGTATTTTGGGATTGGAAAGTATGGCTCTTGCAATCGATATTCTCTGCTTTTCACCGCCTGAAAGCTCTCTGCCCGAGGAACCTATCCTGGTATCGTATCCGTCAGGCATCCTCATGATAAATTCATGTGCGCTCGCCAGCTTTGCCGCCCTTATAACATCGGCGTGTGAAGCTTCGGGATTTGCATATGCGATATTTTCCTCTACGGTACCCATGAAAATATATGTCTCCTGGGATACCATGGCTACGTTACGGCGTAATGACTTAAAGCTTAAGTCCTTTATATTCTTTCCGTCTATCAGGATCTCGCCTTCCTGAGGATCATACATACGGGATATCAGATTGACCAGTGTGGTCTTTCCAGCTCCGGAACGGCCTACAATACCCAGCATGCTGCCTTCCTTTATCTCAAGATCCAGCTCCTTTAATACAGGTCTGTTTACTTCATATCCGAAGGAAACATTTTTCAGCTCGATCTTTCCCTTAGGATTCTCTAACTCTATAGGATGCTCTGCCTCTCTGATCTCAGGGACGGAGTCGATTATCTCAAACATACGCTGAGCAGAGTTCATACTGTCGGACCACCAGTGGAATACTCTCGAAAAGAAGTTGATGGGGCCCTGCAGCTGGCCGATATAGCCAACGAATGTGATCATGATACCGAGCTCTATCTCATGTGTGACCATGATCAGATAAACACCGATAAGCCATACCGAGATGTTCAGTATTTCAAATATACCTGAATATGAGCCTCGTACCAGATTCTGGGTACCGACTATGCTCATCTCGGCTTCACGAAGACGTGAATTGTTTTTCTCAAATCTTGTAGTCTCTCTTTTTTCCTGTCCAAATGCCTTTACTACACGGGCTCCGGTCAGGTTATCGTTTACCTGGCTGTTTACGGCACGCTCAGCTCTGTGGCGGTGTCCGAACTGTGTCCAGATACGGGGACGAAGCTTAAGGCCTATCAGCATGATAAAAGGTATAACTACCAATACCATAAGGGTCATCTGCCATTTGATACTGAACATAAAGCCCAGCGAAACCAGAATGGTAAAACCGCTGATGAAAATGGTGGGCAATCCGTCGATGAAGAAGCCTGTTATTCTGTCTGCATCGCTCATGACACGGGTCATAAGACTACCAGTCTGTCTGGAACGGAAGAAGCTGATGGAAAGCTTTCCCATATTTCCGAAGATGCTCTTCTTCATATCACGGACAACGCTTGTAACTATCTTGGCAGCAAACACACCCTGGATCATGCCGATGACGATGATCGTAATTCTCGCCATAAGCATGGTAAGTACCACCATGAGCAGTGCTGTGATAAACTCGCCGTCCTGTATTCCGAATTTCTCCAAAAAGGCATTATTCTTTGCCAACACCTTATCGTACAGTATCGTACCGTTAAGATAAGGCCATACCAGATTCAGTCCCGCCGTAAGTATATAGCATAAAAACAGTCCTGCTATTTTTACCTTGTATGGTTTGAAGTATCCAAGCACTCTCATGAAAATGGACCTTCTGTCCATACATCTCGGACAGACTTTTCTGGATTTATCGGGATACATCATGCCGCAGGTCGGGCAGTACTCATCCTTATTATCCTCGTCCTTGCCGTATACTTTCAGTTTCTGTATACGCTCTTCCTTTGACTCAGGAGACTCCGGTTTTTCCGGCTCCGGTCTGCCCGGGCCTTCTTTTCCAAAGCTTTCTTTGCCTTCAAGCTTCTCAGCGGCCTTGGTTTCCATGCATATCTTATCAAAGGTCCTGACAAGCTGATGCATTTCCCTCTTATAAAGGTTTGAAAAAGCGGTAAGTCTGTATGTTACTCCGTCAATATCCGCTGTCAGAACACTGCAGGCCACCTGAGGTTCAGCCTTAAGATTTTCTGTGGTTTTCAGGTCATAGATTTTGACAGTCCATTCCTTATCGGATGAAGCTATTGCGCTTTCCTTGGACATATATCCCTTAAAGGAACGGATCTCGGTATCATCGGGAGCGGACATTACTATCGCCAGTGCCTTTAAAGTCACTACAACAAAACCATCCGCATACAGACAATCCGTATTCATGTCCGTAGCAGATGCCGCAAATATGTCCTCTTCCTCTATTCCGTTTTCTTTTAGCAGCTTTAACACTGCCTTAGGAAACAAATCCTTTTTCATACAAATCCTTTCGCCATATTGCGTACGACGTGCATTTCCTTAGAATTTTGCAATATGGTTTTCCATAAAAAAGTTTCAAAAAATATATAGTGAATTGATTAAATATTTCTATAAGAATATAAAAAATATCCATTTCCGTCAAGCGATTATCTTATACTATATATGTCAATTCTTGCTATGATGAATCTTCCACTGTCATTCTGAGCCGAATTAAGCGCCCCTCTGTAGCATCAACGTAAAGCGAAGCTTTTTTAACAAAACAAAAAAGACACATACCCGCATTAGCAGATATGTGCCTCATAACATATATGATGTTGGGTTTAAAAACTCCGTTTTTCCACCGGCTGATGCAACGGATTATTTAAAATATCTGTTGTATAAGCCCTGGAATGCCTTGCCGTGACGAGCCTCATCCCTAGCCATCTCATGAACTGTATCATGGATCGCGTCAAGGTTTGCAGCCTTTGCACGCTTAGCAAGATCTGTCTTGCCGGCAGTAGCACCATTCTCTGCTTCTATTCTCATTTCAAGGTTCTTCTTTGTAGAATCGGTAACAACCTCACCTAACAGCTCTGCAAACTTAGCAGCATGCTCTGCCTCTTCGTAAGCAGCTTTCTCCCAGTAGAGACCGATCTCAGGATAGCCTTCTCTGAAAGCAACCCTTGACATAGCAAGGTACATACCAACCTCTGAGCACTCACCGTTGAAGTTTGCTCTAAGGTCTGCCAAGATATCCTCGCTAACGCCCTTAGCTACGCCTACCACATGCTCAGCTGCCCATGTAAGCTCACCTTCCTGCTTATTAAACTTAGATGCAGGCGCATTACAAACAGGACACTTCTCAGGAGCTGCATCTCCCTCATATACATAACCGCATACGCTACATACAAATTTTGCCATAATAAATCTCCCTTCTTTTCCCCAATAATTTTTTATGTCACACGGATGATTTATTCCGTGACATTACTTCAACATTATATCTGAATATTTTAATAAATGCAAGCAATTTGTCAGTTTTTCTTGATAAAATTCCCATTTTGTGATAGAATGAGAATATGGAGATTTTGACATTATTTTCTATTAACATATATATAAAGTAACTGTAAACGGAGGTTCCTATGAGGAAGCGTCAGACCGGTATTATATATACAAATGGCAACTGCATCGGCTGTAACCGGTGTATTATGTCATGCCCTGTTCCCGGTGCCAACAAGTCGGTCTCAAAGGACGGAAAGAATATAATCGTGGTTGATCCCGAGAAATGTATCCATTGCGGAAACTGTCTTAAGGAATGCCGCCACAATGCCCGCGAATATATTGATGATACCGCTGAATTTTTAAGTGATCTGGGCAAGGAAAAAATAACCCTGCTTGTTCCGCCTTCATTTTTCCTGCTCTACCCTGACACCTACGGCAGGATAATCAATTACCTCATAGATAAAGGCGTAACCATGGCCTTTGATGCCGGTACCGGCACGGACATTGCTATTTACTGTTATTTGAAGTATCTCGATAAGCATCCCGAGGGCGGCTTTATCATGCAGAGCTGTCCGGCCTTTGTCAATTTCACCGAAAAGTTTTCCAAAGGAATGCTTTCGAAGCTGCTGCCCGTACAGTCTCCGGCTGTATGTGCCGCAATTTACCTGCATAAATATCTGAATAATACCGATAAGATTGCTTTCTTAGGCCCTTGTGTAGCTAAAAAGGACGAGTTTGACTCTCCGGAGACTAACGGCGAAATATCCTACAATCTAACCTACAAGCATCTGATGGAGGCTCTGTCAAATGTTGACCTAAGTGCCTACCCCAATACCTTTGAGGACAGATGCAAAACCCTGGGTGTCATATCCGCCGCTGAAAACGGCATAAAGAAGAGCTTGGCCAATTACTGCGATGACGACAAGTTCATCCTGGCAGTTGACAATGCAGTTTACCACCTTCCCTATTATGAGTATTATGAAAAAACCGTTTTCAACAGTAAAAATATGCCCTATGCGGCAGACATCACAACCTGCGACCATGGCTGTATAGGCGGTCCCGGCACCGAGACCATAAAACCCAATCAGGCCGAGATAGCCAAGGAATATATCAGACTCCGTTCTCAGGCTATAGCTAACAATCCCGACCTGTATGGAAAGAACTTAACCATCGAAGAGAAAAAAGAAGCATTGTACAAGCGTTTTAAAGACCTTGATCCTGCTGATTTTACAAGAAAATATACAAGCAAATATATACGCAAGCAGCATGTACCCGCCAGTGTCATCGACGAGATTTTCTCTCATATGTATAAAAACACCGACGAGGAGCGCTGTATCGACTGCGGTTCCTGCGGTTACAGTTCCTGTAAAGAGCTGGCAGTGGCCATAGCCCTCGGATATAACCGCAAGGAAAACTGTGTTTATTTTGAAAAAGAAGAAAACCGCAGGCTATATCTCACCGATATCATGACGGGTATACCCAATACCAGTTATTTCAATTCGCGATTATCCGAGATCATCCGTAATGATGACGGCGGCAAATTTGCTGTCGTAGCTTTTTCGCTTCTCGGCTGGGAGCTCTTAAACGAACGTTTCACCTATGCTGAAGGTGATAAAGCCATCATAGAGTTTTCTAAAAAAGCCGAAGCACTGACCGATTCCGATGAGCTCATCGCTCATCACGGCGGAGTGGATTTTCTGGCAGTCATAAAAAAGAAAAAGCTCACCCGTTTTCTGGAATCCTTGCAAGCTATAACCGTACATCCCAACGACGGACTCCGCGAAGTCGAGTACCAGATCACCCTCACTGCCGGTATCTACATGATGCACGATTATGAGCGTGTAGCGGAAACTGTAGTAGGCCGTACCAATATTGCCGCAGGCCGTGCAAAAGAAGGCGGCGCGCAGATAGTATTCTATGACCAGAGCATGAAGGAGCAGCTCTTAGAGTCCATCCAGCTCATAAAATCCTTCCCCGATGCCATCGACAGGGAGGAATTCTTGGTGTACTACCAGCCTAAGATCAACACCTTATCCACAGAGTTGGAGGGTGCAGAGGCCCTCGTCCGTTGGAAAACCAAGAGAGATATTATTTCTCCCGCACGCTTTATCCCTCTCTTTGAGAAAAACGGACTTATCTGCCAGCTGGATTTTTATGTCTTAAACCAGGTATGCAAGGACCTGAAAGCATGGATTGATAAAGGCTTAACACCTGTGACAATAAGTGTTAACTTCTCTAAACTGCATTTTAAGAATCCCGAACTTGCAGATGAGATTGAGAAGGAAGTTGATAAATACGGGATACCTCATGGACTGATAGAAATCGAGATCACAGAAAGTGCCTACGAAGAAACAAAAGAAAATCTGAAGGCTGTGCTAAAGGCCCTAAAAGACAAAGGTTTCTCAACCTCGATTGATGATTTCGGCTCCGGCTACTCATCGCTCAACCTGCTCAGCCAGCTCGATTTCCAGGTATTAAAGCTCGACAAGGCTTTCCTTGAATCAGGCACCGAAGACCAGAAGGTAAAGAACGTCGTGGATTCAGTTATCTCCATGGCAAAGAAACTCGATATGAAGGTAGTTGCCGAAGGCGTGGAGCGCAAAGAAGAACTCGAAATGTTAAAAGACCTCTCCTGCGACCTCATCCAGGGCTACTATTTCGACCGACCCATCCCGGTAAAGGATTTCGAGCGCAGACTCGAGATACCGGATTATTACCAGGTATAAAATGGTCTTAATAATATCTATCTACCTAAGTATATTTATATAATTGTCATTCTGTGAGTAGTAAAAAATCTTTATAATGTCAACAGGGCAGGAACCCGATCGGCTCCTGCCCTGTTTCTACTCTTTTTTGTCCTCGACGGAAACTTATCTGTTATCTTCTATCATCGGATACCGGTCATATCTAGCATATCTCGGATCGAGTAACGGCTTTCCGTCCTGATCTACCAAAACCGTTATCCCACCGATATTGGTCCAATGAGCCATCAGATACTGCACTCCGGTTTCCGTATCTACTATTATCCTTGTGCCTTCTATAAGACCGTCTTTTTCAACTACTTCAAAACGTTTTCCCACTGATATTTACTCCTTAAAGTCCTCTGTCTCTTCTACCTTGGTCTCTGCCGGAGCTTCTTTCTTTGCTTCCGTTGCATTTGAAATAACCTTTGAACCAAGTGCACCGGCCAGTACGCTCTTTAAATCAAATCCTAAGCCCTCTGTAAGTCCGGTAGTAATCTGAGTCGTACTCTTTGTAATGTCCTCGACGAGTTTTGCGGTATTGCCTTCGCCGTACATAGTGATCTTGTCGATATTCTCGAGAGGCTTTGCAACACTTGCTGCGATATCGGGAAGTACCTTGAAGAACATCTCCAGGACTGCTGCTTCCTTCATCTTTGACATAGCCTCTGCCTTCTTTTCGGTAGCCTCTGCCTCTGCCAAACCTTTTGCCTTTATAGCCTCAGCTTCTGCTATACCTTTTGCTCTGATAGCCTCAGCATCCTGTTCAGCCTGATACTTAACGGCATCAGCCTTGATCCTCATAGCCTCAGCCTCACGTTCCATCTCGAATTTCTTAGCCTCAGCATCCTTCTGACGTCTGTAAAGCTCTACGTCTGCCATCTGCTGCTGACGATACTTATCTGCGTCTGCCTGCTTTTTGATAGTAGCTGCAAGCTCCTGCTCCTTAACCTCAGCCTCCTGCTTACGCAGTTCTACTGATTTCTGCTGACGAGCGATATCAGCCTCAACTGCTGTGGTCTCGATAACCTTACGCTGTGCCTCTTCCTGGATCTTGTAAGCTGCATCTGCTTCAGCCTGCTTTAAATCTGACTCGCGTTTCAGTTCTGCCTGCTTGATCTTTAATTCGTTCTGCTTAATAGCGATATCGGTATTAGCTGCTACTCTTGCTTCATTTGCTGCCTTGCTTGCCTCTGCCTCAGCGATTGCTACGTCACGCTCTGCCTGAGCCTTTGCGATAGAAGCATCCTTCTGGATCTGGGACATATTGTCCTGACCGAGAGCTACGATAAGGCCCTTCTCGTCATCGATTCTCTGGATGTTACAGGATATGATCTCGATACCTAAAGCGTTCATATCCTTCTGTGCTTTCTCCTGTACCTCATCACCGAATTTCTTACGGTCTGTACAGAGTTCCTTCAGCTTAACGGTACCGATGATCTCACGCATGTTACCCTGAAGGGAATCGGTAAGAGCTGTAATGATCTGTTCCTCATGCATGTTAAGGAAGTTCTTCATTGCAAGCTTGATACCTTCGGGATCTGTATTAACCCTGATCTTTGCAACCGCATCGATATCAACACCGATGAAGTCCAATGTAGGTACATAACCGTTTGTCTTAATATCAACACTTATCTGCTTTACGATCAGGTTATCCTTTCTTTCAAGGAAAGGAACCTTTATGCCCGCGCGACCGATAAGTATTTTAGGGTTCTTCTTCAAACCCGAGATAATAAATGCAACATCCGGAGGAGCTTTAACATATCCGGACAAAATAATAAATAATACGAACAGCACCGCTGCAGCTATAACTGCAATCATAACCCAATCCATACTTTCTCTCCTTTCGATGGCTTGACCTTAAGCCCTCCGCTTAAGATCCCTATTGGTTTTTAAGTCATACCTGTGATAGTCCGATCAAAGCATGACCTGTTATTTATTTACAGCTCAGATTATACACTATATTCAGAAAATTTAAAAGCCTTTTTAGAGAAAATTAGACATATTTATTTCGCTTATCTGTATTTTTTGTCAGGATTATTTCTATAATACTGTTCTTTATCCTCGTACATACGGGCGTCGGCCAGACTCATATCCTTCAAGATATCCAGATTCGAATCATCAAAGCAGCGTCCGATAGAAAAGCTTACATCCGGATGGGAATCACAAAGCCTACGGAGCTCTTCAACCTTTTCTAAAAGGAATTCATCGGTACAGTTCTCAACTATGATCATGAACTCATCTCCGCCCGCACGATATACATCCGCACCTGAGAATACCTGAGAAATAAGTTCCGCCGCCGTTTTTATCAGAAGGTCACCCGCAATATGTCCCTTCCGGTCATTAACACGCTTTAACCCGTTCAGATCGGCAAATACTATACCAAGAGTCTCGGGTTTTCTGTATTTCTCGGACGTAAAATCGAGAATCCGATTGTTCATGGCATTTCTGTTCTTGACTCCGGTCAAAAGATCGATGGAGCTTAAGAGCTCAAGCTTCTTTACCAGCTGATAATTGGAAATCTTAGCCGCGATAAAGAATGTCGACAGCTCCAGCACAGCCTTGATCTTATTCAGATTCTCAAGGTCGAAATTCGATGACCATATATAGCCGACCAGCTTACCGTTATACTTAAGAGGGAAAAGTATCAGAGTCTCCACCGAAGCTCTCTTTAATGACTCATACCAGCCAGGATTTACTTCCTTAACCAACTGCATATCCTGCTCGTTCTTAATGATCAGGCAGCTGTTTTTCCCAATCATCCTGTCCCATGTGACTGCCACCTTGTAAAAACTCTTGTTTGTGCTCTCACCTGTTGGAGTTTTACTGTCCTTACGGGTAGAATCGCCCAGTACCGAACACTCTCCCGCCTCCAGATCCATAAGAAGTATGCAGCAGCGTCGGGCGTCACTGATCTCTCTTATATCGTTTAAGACCTCAGTGATGCATGTCTTCAAATCCTTTTCTCCGTGAAGCTTCAGGAATGAAGCAAGTACTGCGGAAGCCACGTCCGGAGCCACATCCGCCATGGCAACGGCATCGGGTTTCGAAGCCAGCTTATACGAAAACAGGCAATATCCCTTATCCTCCCTGTCCGATTCCAATGGCAGGAAAAACAGTTCCACCCATAGACCCAGCTCCTTCAGATCGGAATATGCGTGCAGCTCCTGATGAAGAACCGCGCATCTGTAGCAGGCGTCTTCAAGATCGTGGTTTTTGGGGAAACTTGTCTCGTACGGTAAATCAGGTTCAAAACCGTGCCCCCATATTCTCTCGACCTCTTCGGCATGAGCCTTGTTTGCAGCCATTACTCTGATATTTCCATATTTATCGTCCGGGTAGATATCTACCGAAATGACACATGTCTTTCCCCGGCATGACTGTAATAAGCTTGTAAAATCCATAATCTGATAACCTCTTTTTACGAGTACTGTTCAAACTTCAATGTCATCTCGAAAACGCCTCAAACATTTCCTCGATAGCAAAACGATGCTACACATCTCTTTGTTTTGTTATATCAAATTCTCTAAAACCGTTATTTCATTTTAGTATAATAACATACTTATTTTATCATATATTTTCACAAAGTCAACCATACAAATATACCTGAGCTGCCGTTCTGGCAGCCCGGACTTTTCTGTCAACCCAGACCATTCTGTCATCCCAAGACCTTTCTGTCATCCTAAGTGCACTCTGTCATCCCAAGACCATTCTGTCATCCTGAGCATCAGCGAAGGATCTTAAAAACATAACCCGTGACCGATGTGTCTCCACATAAGTCACGGGTTTTACTATATCTTTATGTTTTTAAGCCGGCATTACGACAATCAACCACCTTCCCTGAATCTTGCAAGGAACTGCTTTGTCCTCTCTTCTTTCGGGTTCTCAAAAAGCTCCTTCGAAGGACCTTTTTCCAGGACATACCCCTGATCCATGAACATGACCTCGCTTGAAACATCCCTTGCAAATGCCATCTCATGGGTTACTATTATCATCGTGGCCTTCTGTTCGGCAAGTCCTCTTATGACTCTCAGCACCTCGCCTGTAAGCTCCGGATCGAGTGCAGACGTAGGCTCATCAAAGCACAAAATATCGGGCTTCATCGCCAGGGCTCTGGCTATCGCCACTCTCTGGCACTGACCGCCGGACAGCTGATGCGGATAATTGTTCATCCTGTCTGACAATCCCATCTGCTTTAAAAGCTCCACTGCCTCAGCCTCGATACCTTCAAGTATTTCCTTTTTCTTCTCTTTATATGCCGGATTCTTTTTTGCCTCAAGCTGCCGGGCCAGCATTACATTCCCCAGAGCTGTATACTGAGGGAAAAGATTGAACGACTGAAATACCATACCAAAATAAAGCCTGTTCTTTCTCAAAACATCAGGCTTTAAAAAGCTGCTGTCTTCCCCGTCATATATTTTGTTTCCGTCTACGCTTATGGTCCCTTTATCTGCCCTCTCAAGGAAATTCAGACACCTAAGCAACGTGGTCTTGCCGCTTCCGGAAGATCCGATGATAGACAGGATACCGCTTTTTTCAAGATCGAAGCTGATATCCTTTAAGACCCCAGTTTTCCCGAATGATTTACAGATATGCTCTACTTTTAACAAACTCATTTTTCGTACCAATTATCCATTATCTAAAGAATTCCAGCTTCTTCTCCACACGGCCGAAAAGCAAAGTCAGAAGCCCGTTGCACACGAGATAATAAACTCCCGTAAAGAACAGCGGCCATATAGCTCCCGAAATACCCTGACTTCCCTTCATAAAGGACTGTCCTGCCCAGATTACCTCCTGCAAAGCTATGATCCTTGCTAAAGAAGTATCCTTTACCAATGTGAGTATCTCATTTGACATCGGAGGCACGATCCTTTTTACCATCTGCAGAAGCTTAACCCTGAAAAATATCTGGCTCTTGCTCATACCTAAAACAAGACCCGCTTCATCCTGTCCTACAGGGATGGACTGAATACCGCCTCTGTATATCTCAGAAAAATAGCATGCATAGTTTATGATAAATGCAACAGCCGACGCGGCAAATCTTCCGCCCTCATTTCCTCCCCATATAGGATTGTCAAACACAAGCCCGGGAAAGTAATAGATTATAAGAAGCTGGATCATAAGGGGCGTACCCCTTATAATCCAGATAAAAACCTTTACTACCGCGCGTACTGCTTTGTTTTTTGACATGGTGCCAAAGCTTATAAGCAACCCCAGTGGCAAAGCTCCCAAAAGGGTTACCGCAAAAAGCTTCAATGTCTGAAGGAATCCGACATTCAAAGACTTGAAAACAACCGGGAATTGCTCGAAGAAAGCATCCATTTTACACTCTTATCCTTTTGCTTATTTTATCAGCGCAGCCTGAACCTTGTACTTTTCAGCCAGCTTAGCCAGTGTGCCGTCGTTCTTTATCTTATCGAAATATGCATTAAGCTTCTCCGTCATATCCGAACCTTTTCTGAAGCCTACGCCATACTCCTCGCTGTTTAAGCCAATGGTATAGGTTAACTCAGCATAGCTGGTTCCCTCACCTATCATAGCTGCTGCCATGAGTGAATCAATGATAGCTGCATCGGATGTTCCTGCTGCAACTTCCATAAGAGCTGCTGCCTGGCTGTCAACATTGGTGGTCTTAAAGCCGTTATCTGCAGCTGCCGAAGCGCCCGAGCTTCCTTCCTCAACTGCGAAAGTAAGGTCCTTCAAGCTCTGAACATCAGGATACTTTCCGGCCTCGGACTTCTTCATTACTACTACCTGGGCATTGTTAAGATATGCCTTAGAACAGCTCATTGCTGATGTAACTTCATCGGTCAGAGTCATGCCGTTCCAGATACAGTCAACGGTCTTTCCGTCAAGCTCAAATATCTTGTTGCCCCATTCGATCACCATGAACTCTACATCTACTCCGAGATCCTTTGCAAAAGCGGTTGCCAGATCTGCATCAAAGCCTATCCACTTTCCGTCGCTGTCCTTATAATCCATAGGCGCAAAATCGGTGATACCAACTACCAGCTTGCCTTTACCCTTTATATAGTCAAAGTCTGTAGTCTCCTTCTTTGTGTCGTCCTTTGTCTCATTTTTTGAGCCGCATGCTGCCAGAGAAAATACAAGCACTACTGCAAGCACCAGAGTTAATACTCTCTTTTTCATTTTAGTTCCTCCTAAAATCCTTTATCATTTCCTATTGAATCCTTGTGTAGTAAGCATCCGGGACGTTATCTGCTCCGCTGCTTACGAACTTCAACAAATCATATTATATAAAACATAGGAAAAATATGCAATATTTTTTTTGATCGAGTCGTAAGACCCCTACTCAATACGCTTATCGCACAAGAAAACCCACCGGTAATCCCGATGGGTTTCCTGAACATATTTAAATATGCAGTTAAATCAATCTCAAGCCTTAGGGCCTGCAGCTACAAGTGCCTTACCTGCATCGTTGCCTTCATACTTCTTGAAGTTCTTTACGAAACGGCTTGCAAGATCCTGTGCCTTTGCATCCCACTCAGAAGCATCCTTGTAAGTATCTCTGGGATCAAGGATTGCGGGATCAACTCCGGGAAGAGCTGTAGGTACTTCGAAATCGAATACAGGGATCTTCTTTGTAGGAGCCTTAAGAACATCACCGTTAAGGATAGCATCGATGATACCACGGGTATCCTTAATAGAGATACGCTTGCCTGTTCCGTTCCAACCGGTGTTAACAAGGTAAGCCTTAGCGC
>JAEEVK010000002.1 GCA_016287095.1 Lachnospiraceae bacterium | reverse complement strand
CCTTAAGGGGAAGCCTTTACGATGACAATGAAAGCAGGGATGGTTGAAGTGGTGGTGCTGGATGAAAACATAAAGTGAGCAGTTGATATGCTACGACTGGATATGTGTTTACGCAAGGAAAAATTCGATTTTCCAAATCGAATTTTTAGCGCAGCCTTAGTGCGTCCGGCATCGGGCGGACGCACGATTGCAAGCGTCCGTAGAGTAAATGCAGATACAGTCGTACAGCATATCCTGCGAACGGTCACGGTTTTCAGACAGTACCACCACTCTCACCATCCAGGCATCATTCACAGACATTCTCTTGTAAAAATACACAAATTTCCCTACTTATATATAGAAAAATTTTACTTGCCATTTTTCTTCATTATTGCTAAAATTATGAAGTTTGGAAATATAGGCACATTTTATGCGTTTTTAACGAGAGGTTTGTATGAAACGAGAAGATATCCGTAATATAGCAATTATAGCCCATGTAGACCATGGTAAGACCACACTGGTAGATGCATTGCTTCGTCAGAGCGGCGTATTCAGACAGAATCAGGTAGTTGAAGAAAGAGTCATGGACTCAAACGACCTGGAGAAAGAGCGTGGTATCACCATCCTTTCCAAGAATACCGCAGTAAATTATAACGGAGTAAAGATAAATATCATCGACACACCCGGCCATGCTGATTTCGGCGGCGAGGTAGAGCGTGTACTTAAGATGGTAAACGGAGTTATCCTAGTGGTAGATGCGTTTGAAGGACCCATGCCCCAGACAAAATTCGTATTAAAGAAAGCGTTAGAGCTTAATCTTCCCGTTATCTGCTGTATAAACAAAATCGACCGTCCCGAGGCTGACCCCAAGCGAGTAATCGATGAGGTACTTGAGCTCTTTATTGAGCTTGATGCAAGCGATGAACAGCTCGACTGTCCTTTTGTATACGCATCGGCCAAGTCCGGTGTAGCAATACTCGAGCTTGAAGACAAGCCCGAAAACATGAAACCTCTCTTTGATACAATACTTGAATATATTCCTGCACCCGAAGGCGACGAGAACCATGGTACACAGGTACTTGTCAGCACCATCGACTATAACGAGTATGTCGGCAGGATCGGTGTAGGTAAGGTTGATAACGGTACCATCAAGGTAGGTCAGGATGTAGTGATCGTAAACTTCCACGATCCTTCGAAGACCAAAAAGGTAAAGGTCAGCAAACTCTATGAGTATGAGGGTTTAAAGAAGGTAGAGGTACAGGAGGCTACCATCGGTTCCATCGTAGCTTTCTCAGGTATCGATGATATCCATATTGGTGATACACTCTGCTCTCCCGACCAGGTAGAGGCAATACCTTTCCAGAAGATTTCAGAGCCCACCCTTTCAATGAATTTCGTAGTAAATGACTCACCTTTAGCAGGCAAGGAAGGCAAGTGGGTAACTTCAAGACATTTAAGAGACAGATTATTCAGAGAATTAAATACAGACGTCAGCCTCAGAGTTGAAGAGACCGATACCACAGAAGCATTTAAGGTATCCGGCCGTGGTGAGCTGCATCTTTCAATCCTTATCGAGACTATGCGTCGTGAGGGATATGAATTCGCAGTAAGTAAGGCACAGGTTATTTACAAGAAGGGCGAGAATGGCGAGAAGCTGGAACCCATGGAACGTGCTGTGGTAGACGTACCTGATGAGTTTTCAGGTACAGTTATCGAAAAGCTCAGCTCCCGTAAGGGCGAGTTACTCGGTATGTCCACTGTTTCAGGCGGATATACCAGACTTGAATTCAGCATCCCTGCAAGAGGACTTATCGGATACAGGGGCGAGTTCATGACCGATACAAAGGGTAACGGCATACTTAATACAATATTTGATGATTACGGTCCTTATAAGGGCGACATCGCATTCCGTAAGCAGGGCAGCCTTATAGCATTTGAAGGCGGCGAAACAGTTACCTACGGTCTGTATAACGCTCAGGAAAGAGGTACATTGTTCATCGGACCCGGCGAGCAGGTATATGCAGGTATGGTAGTCGGACAGAGCGGTAAGGGTGAGGATATCGAGCTTAATGTATGTAAGCGTAAGCAGATGACCAATACACGTTCATCAAGTGCTGACGAGGCATTGAGACTTACACCTCCTAAGATCCTCTCACTTGAGCAGGCATTGGAATTTATAGATGATGACGAGCTCTTAGAGGTTACTCCCAAGAACTTAAGAATACGTAAGAAGATACTTGATCCTACATTGAGAAAGAGAGCAGGATTTAAGAAAGGCTGAAAAAAATGGAGATTGACAAATGTCAATCTCCTATTTTTTTCCTTAAGATATCAATTCTTTTTGAAATAAAACCGTCAAGGTCTGTCAGTTTCTTAACCTTTGCCTGCTCAAATACATCGGTATATACTTTCTTAAGCATATCGTTTGAAGCTGAACGGCGGATCTTTGAATCGGGCGGTCCGCAAAGTCTGAATCGTTCTGAAGCGAGCAGGCTTAAGAATGCCTTTTCTCCATACCACGCAAACATATCCGATATATGACTTACTATTTCTTTTACTTCATCGGTAAGTACCGGCTCCAGCTTGGTCTTAAATGCTTCGTAGAGATTGTCCTTCATCTCTTCTACCACATGATCCTCGCTTAATGAAAAGAAATGCTTTTCCTTATACTTTTCGGCAACCAGTCTGTAAGGTGAATTACCATTGCCCTTTGAAGGCTGGTAGATATCTTCAAATATAGGCCTATCATAAAGATACAGAGACATGATCTGAGACCACATAAGTATAACATCCAGACGTGCCTGAGAGATGGCTCTCTTGTTAATATCAATAATATACTGCGCCACTACAAGTATCTTACTTTCAAATATAGGCTCATGTATAGCCTTAAGGCTCTTTCTGAACGCTATATCTGTGATGTTGCTCCTGTTCTGTAAAAGTACCTCCAGATACTGTCCCTTATCTATATAGAGCTGATAAAGTCTTTCAGTGTATTCATTATCGGGCACTACATCCATGGCACTGTATAAAAGTACTGTGGTCTCACCCCAGCCCAATAACTTGGAAAGAGGCTTTTTTCCTATCTTGTACTTCTTTATCAGATCCATGAGCTGCTCTTTAGTGATGCTCCTCTGTTTATCCATAAATGCTCCGTTCTTCTTCGCTAATGTCATAAATTAAAATACGTTGCTAACCAGCCACGGGATACCATAGGTTATGAAACACATTATAACTGTAGCCATAAGCAGTCCCAGACATATAGCAGGGAAAGCTTTCTTTATCTTGATCTCCAGGAGTGATGCTATGAGCGAGCCTGTCCATGCTCCTGTAGCGGGGAGCGGAACACCTACGAAAAGGACCAGTCCCAGGAACTCATATTTCTTTATTTTGTCACTCTTTCCCATAGATTTCTTTTCAAGCTTCTCTACTATAGGTCTGAAAAGTTTAGTTTTCTTAAGCCATGCAAATATCGGTGTGATAAGCAACAGTATAAAAGGTATCGGTACCAGGTTTCCTGCTATGCAGAATAAAACAGCCTTAGGTAAAGGTACGTTTTTAATTGCAGCCACTATCAGACCGCCTCTGAGCTCTACTACAGGTATCATGGATACGACAAAGCATACAAGCTCATCGGGTAATCCCGACAGTTTATTCGCTATCCTGACTCCGAGTGAGGGCTTTTCTTCCTCTTCTGTAGCAGCAGCTCCCGACTCATTGATATCAGAAACTACTGCCTCACTGGTCTCTGATACTGCAGCTGTCTCTGTAAGTACTACACTGCTCCTTATAGCCTCATATTCCTTGGCATATGTATTTATCCTAAATGTTCCAAAT
The DNA here is from genome assembly GCA_016287095.1 of Lachnospiraceae bacterium. Taxonomy (GTDB): domain Bacteria; phylum Bacillota; class Clostridia; order Lachnospirales; family Lachnospiraceae; genus RUG11977. The sequence goes on along the minus strand of JAEEVK010000002.1, from coordinate 89,047 downwards.
ATAAGCATCAGCGCCGATATCAGTAAACTGGCTACCGCTATCCTGCCTGCTGTTCTTTTCTTTTCCATTTTAAAACTGCTCCATAATACTCAAAAAGAGTATCCATATATTGTTATAAAAAGAGCCCCAAACTTTTTTGTGGTTTGAGGCTACTTATGTGTGTGACAAGATTCGAACTCGCGACCTTCTGGTCCGTAGCCAGACGCTCTATCCAGCTGAGCTACACACACATTCGCATCGTTTTTCGACGACTTTCTTATAATACTGTAAAACCATCCGAATGTCAAGTACTTTTTTAAAGTATTTCTACTCTATATCAAGCTCCACGGGACAGTGATCCGATCCCATGATATCGGTATGGATCTTGGCATCCTTCATACGGTCTTTCAGCTTTTCAGACACTACAAAATAGTCTATACGCCAGCCTGCATTCTTTTCACGGGATTTAAACATATATGACCACCAGGAATAAATATCCTTTTGATCGGGATAGAAGTACCTGAATGAATCAATGTATCCGCTCTCAAGAACCTTTGTAAAGCAGGCTCTTTCTTCATCGGTAAATCCGGCGTTCATATGGTTGGTCTTAGGATTTTTCAGATCTATCTCTTTGTGGGCTACATTGAGGTCGCCGCAGTAGATTACGGGTTTTTTAGCCTCAAGTCCTAAAATATACGCTAAGAAAGCCTTTTCCCACTCCATACGGTAGCTGAGTCTTGCCAGTTCACGCTGAGAATTGGGAACATACACCACTATGAAGTAAAAATCCTCAAATTCAAGTGTAATTACACGGCCTTCATGGTCATGCTCCTCCACTCCTATGCCATTTGTGACACTCAAGGGCTTTTTTCTGGTAAAAATAGCAGTACCGGAATATCCCTTTTTCTCGGCATAATTCCAGTACTGATAATATCCTTCAGGTTCAAAGTCATGCTGTCCTGCCTGTAGCTTAGTTTCCTGCAGGCAGAAGATGTCGGCATCAAGGGCCTTAAAGGAGTCTTCAAAGCCCTTTTGCATACATGCACGAAGACCGTTTACATTCCATGATATAAATTTCATAAGCTTAGTCTCAGATCTTTTCTTTCTTTAAAGGACCGCTCCTGTATGATGAACTGCCGGGCTCATTATCAAAGTAATTTGATTTTGCACTCTGCTCTAAGCCACTGGTGTTAGGAATATTGGTGTTCTGAGCACCATAGGAGCTGTTGTTCCTGTTATTCTGTCCACCGTTCTGATAGTTACCATACTGAACATTCTGATTGTTATAAGTGTTCTGATTATTCGACGGTCTGTTATTTTGTCCGCCGTACTGAACATTCTGGTTGTTGTAGCCCGAATTGTTCTGACGGTTATTATTGTTGTAGTTATAATTATTCCGGTTATTATACCCGTTTTGGCCATTCTGACCGTTACGGCCGTTCTTGTTATTGTTGTAATAATTATTCTGGTTTCCGCCGCTGTAATATCCGCCGGTGTTACCCATCTGACGTGCATCCCTTACATCGCCTGTAGGACTTGCTCCATAATTCTGTCCGTTGTATGTTCCGCCGTATCCGGCTTTCATACGGTCTCTTGAGCTGTAGGGATTGGTTCCGTGATTTACAGTAGAACTGTAGGGATTTGCCGAGGTGTTGGGTCTTCCGGTATTGTTAAATATATCATTTAACTTAACACCGAGTCTGTTGGCTCCCTCACCTATCTTTTCACCGATCTTCTCGGCGGTCTGTCCCATCTTCTGACCGAAATCATTATAATTGTTTGACTGCTGGTAACCGTTTTTAAATGCGTTAGCAAAACTGGTCTTTGCTCCGTTAACATTGTCATTAGCCGTTTGCTTATGGTTCTCAAGCTCGGGCTCATTATATTGCTTTAAAAGTTTTTTCTCCTTGGAAGACTGGATAGCTTTTCCGATACCACAGCCTGCCATTAACACTCCGGCTCCAACCAGACCACCGGCTACGGTAAGTGCCTGGGAAAACACGCTGGCATCAACCAGAGGAGGTGACAGCTTTATGGCACCTATGACAGTCATGGCAAGTACTGCTATAGCGACTCCAGTCTTTTGGAAAAAGCTCTTTATCTTTCCCACAAACTATCCATCCTTTTTTTAACTTCTCAGCTCCATGAGCTTTGTCTTCAGCTCGCCTTCGATACGTCCAAGCTCCTGCTCAGCTGCTGCACGCTTAGCCTTGCCTTCGCTCTGTATCTTCATAACCTCATCAAGTGTGGTGATAAGGTTTTCATTAGTAGCCTTAAGTGTTTCAATGTCTACTACAGATCTTTCTGCTTCCTTTGCAGTCTCGATGGTGGCCATCTTTAAGGTCTCGGCATTCTTTCTTAAGAGCTCGTTTGTCATATTGGTTACTGCTGACTGAGCGGCTGTAGCCTGACGTCCGTGCTCGATACCGAGAGCAAGCACCATCTGTGATTTCCACAGAGGAATGGTGTTTACGATAGAGGACTGTATCTTCTCTACCATAAGTGTATCATTATTCTGAAGCATTCTGGTCTGAGGACCCATCTGAATAGAGATCATACGGGTAAGCTCTAAGTCATGAAGCTTCTTTTCAAATCTGTCGCAAAGATTTGCGAAGTCGTTATAAGCCTGTGCATCTTCCTGGGCACCGCTCTGCTCTGCCTTGATACGGAGCTCCTGAAGCTTTGTGGCACGTACCTCTGCAAGTCTCTTCTTACCTGCTATGATATACATGGTAAGCTCTTTATAATACTTGAGGTTAAGGTCATACATCTGATCAAACAGAGCTATGTCCTTCATAAGGGTTACCTGATGCTGCTCAAGCATTTCAACGATCTTATCTACGTTTGCCTCAGCCTTTGAGTAGTTAGCCTTCATAGCCTCAAGGTCATGCTTTTTCTTCTGGAACCAGCCTGCAATACCCTTTTTCTCAGGCTCGTCCATAGTCTTTAACTGTACAACGAGTGATGAAAGAGTCTCACCTATCTCGCCTAAGTCCTTTGTCTTTACACTGTTGAGTGCTGACTCCGAGAATGATGCTATATGCTGCTGTGCTGCTGCACCGTAAGTCATAACCATGTTGGAATCGGAAATATCTATCTTGGATGCAAAATCATTAACGATAGCCTTTTCCTCTTCGGTCAGCATATCCTCATTGATCTGAACACTGTTATCCTGCTGCTGTGCCTGCTGTTGAGGCTGCTGTTGCTGTTGCTGCTCAGCCTGGGGATTAAGTGTGAGTGTAGGTGCCGAAGGTGCTGATTTAACCTCGAATGCATCAAAGCCCTGTGTTGCTGCAGGAGCCTGAGGTACTGCTGTTGCTTCTACTGCTGCAGGTGCTGCGGGTGCTGCCATAGCGCTTGCATTGGGGTCAAGTGTTAATGAAGGTATTCCGTTATCCATATAAAATATCTCCTCCTACTGTCTTATTTTATAATTTGAGTCCAGAGATGGCATCATCCTTTAATCCTTCCTGTGCCAGCATGCCTTCCATAACCTTTATCTCTGCCGAGATATCCAGAGCATCGTCGGCATACAGAGCATCAAGCTGTTTATCAAAGGCCGCAAGTGAGGTATCCATCATCTCTTCAACCTTACCCTTGGTACCGTCGATATTCATACCGGAAATACCTGTCTCGTCCATCCTGTCATAAGCATTTAAGAGTTTTAACGTGGTGGGCAGATAATAATTAAAGAACTTTCTTACCTGGCTCTTTTTCTGGGGATTCTCTACAATGAAATTAACAATCTTTGTAGTAACATCCTCAAGATGAACTATCTGAGCGGATACCTTTTCATCCTCGATAGCCTTGTCCAGACGCCTCATCTCGGATATAGCCTTTTCTTCCTCGTCCAATAAAGCATCGATAGCCTTATCTCCGGTTCTGGGACGTTTTTTAATATCCGGATCGATATCAGGCTTCTTTTCTTCCTGTTTTACTTCCTGGGTTTCCTGCTGTTGCTGCTTTGCAGTAGTGTCTTCTATAGCATCGACTAACTTTTTCGGCCAGAACATCTTACTGATAGCCCACCCACAGAAAGAAGTCAGTCCCGCCACAAAAATCCCCGAAGCAGTCGCCGGGAAAACAAGTATTCCCCCGACAAAAGCCGCTGCAGCCACGTAGACAGGTCCTGCGGAACTCCAGGGACTTTTTTGGAACTTTTTTGCCATCCTATCGTAACTCCTTCCAAACTACGGAATTATTTCTTAAGCCTCTTTTCACCTTCAGCGGTAACCTTTAATACATGATCGGTAGCGATGTACCACTCTGTAACTTCTTCGCCGTTCTTCTTCTCTACCTTGTACTCATAACCCTCACGGTCAATATCTGTACTGATCTTCATCTCGCCCAGCTTATTCTCGATGATATAAACCGCATTGTTCTTAACTATGAAGTCCATGATATTGAAGACATCGTCTCCGCTTCCGTAAATACCGGTGAAATCAAGATATCTTGTGTACTGCTTTAAGATAAGATCAACATTCTTGGTACCCTTTCCACCGATCTTGAAACCGCTGAAAGGAAGCTTGATCTTATTTAATTCAACACGTGCCTTGTACATTGAAGTCTTAACAAGCTCTTCTGCATTTACATAGTAACCGCAGTTATTTGCTATTCTGATCTTTTCATCTATTTCATCATTGTAGCCATAGCTGTTGTTATACATCTCTGCTGCTTCGAAGAACTTCTCTTCGCTGAACAGTCTTTCTGCCTCATTGTAGCAGATACCCTTTCTCTTATTGATAAGGGTATTTCTGATCTCTGCGAACTTCTCGCTGTTAGCATCACCGGCAGGATCATATAAGCCGATATTGAACATAATGGTCTTTGCACCATCCACTATCTCGTTACGCTTTGAAAAAGCTAAAAATCCGAGAACTGCAATAACGCCCAATATCAATACAACCTTGATCACACCAAAGTAATTTCTGTAAACCTTTGTCTTAGTATGAGATGCAGGTCTGCTTTCACGCTGCTTTGTGGTTGTAGCTGCAGAACTGCTGCTTGTTGAAGTTGTTGATGTGGAAGCAGGTCTGGTGGACTTTGCACCGGTATTTATCCTGCATCCTATAACCGTTCTGCCGTTCAGCTGCTCACATGCCGTATTCATACGCTTCTTCATGTACTTTGCAACAAAGAAAGCCATGGCAATGATACCGCCTGCTATAATAACAACGGTAATTATCGGTTTGATCATCTTAGAGATATCTCCGCCGCCCAAGATGATTATAAGCAGCGCAAGTGCGGCTCCGACTGCTGCAGTGAACATAACCGCGGTAGCTATAAGTGCAAACTTCTGACTGCTTAAGTAATCCTTAACGGTCTTGTTGCTCTTTCTGACTACTATCTCTTCAGCTGCGGCTATTTCCTCGTCGGTTCCGATCCTGTCAATGTTATTTAATGTTTCATCAAGTATATCGTTCAGCACCTGTATTGTATCTGAATCGTTGGCTGCATTAAGGGCATTACGGGCAGCTATGAGTCTGAAATACAAATGCTCAGATTCGCTTGTAAAAATTTCATCTACAGTCATTTTGTAATCCGCCTTTCTCTAGCTTAATGTTTTGCCTCTTCTTCCCTGATCCTTACATCTATTTCCCGCATTGAATCTTCAATGTCTTTAATCTTCTTGTTTGCAACCGCTCTTCTGTCATCTACATCCTTGCTGCGGTCCTTAAGTACCTGCATACTTTCTTTCTTTGCTGCGATAACCGATTGATTTTCCTCGATAGTCTCATTGATGGCTGCCAGATCCTTATCGAACTTTTCCTTTACCTTCTGATGTTCTTCAATGGTAGCCTTGCTGTTTATCTGAGCTATCTCGAACTGATTCTTGATGGAATCGAGCTCCTTCTCTGCATTCTCTCTGTCTTCGGTCTTCTGCTTGTAAAGAAGTGCTTTCTTTTTGTTGCCCGAAGCTGCCTTCTCGCGGAATATCGCTTCAATCTCTCCGGCTATCTCAACTGCAGCAAATGCGGTCCTTAAATCATCCTTTAACTTAAGAAGTCTCTTCTTTTCAGTCTGCTCTTTGTAGGAATATCTGTTTTCAGACTCCTGAGCCTGTGCCTCGAGATCCTTCTTTTTGCCCTGTGCATTGAACAGTACTGCATTAACCTGATTTTCGACCTGAAGGAACTGGGTACGCTCTAAATCGTACTGCTTTTCGATCTCGGCCTTTTCCATCATGCACTCATTGATCTCTGCCGCAACCTCAGCTCTTTCCTGGATGAGCTTCTCTTTTTCAGCCTTAAGCTGGCCGACTGCTACATCCTCGTAATTCCTCAGTTCTTCCGCATGCTTCTTTAACTGCTGATGGCGCTTTTCTTCTTCAAGTCTCTGGAGCTGCTCTTCTTCACGCCTGCGCTCTTCACGCTGTCTTAATTCGTCACGTCTCTGCTTTTCTGCCAGACGTTCTGCTTCAACGCTCTCTGCTTTTGCAGTAGCGCTCTTTTCTGCGTCCTTTATAGCGTTTGCAGCGGATGTATCACCCTTTGCCGCTATCGCACGCTCTATCTCATACTGAGCTGCTGCAGCCTTGGCTGCTGCTATCCTCTCAGCTTCCTTTGACTTAGCCTCTTCTGAAGCACGCTCTGCAGCTGCTGCTTTGGCTGCTGCGATCCTCTGCTCTTCTTCAGCTCTGGCTGCTTCTGCAGCTTTCTGTGCCTGTGCCTTGGCTGCTGCGATCCTCTCGGCTTCCTTAGCCTCTCTCTCGGCCTCTTCTCTTTCAGCACGCTCTCTTGCTTCACGTGCCTGAGCTTCTCTTTCAGCGGCCTCTTTAGCTGCTTTCTCTGCAGCTTCCTTTTCGAGTCTTTCTCTTTCGGCTGCTTCCTTAGCTGCCTTCTCAGCTGCTTCTCTTTCAGCCTTAGCCTTTTCTTCAGCTTCCTTGGCTGCGCGCTCTGCTGCTGCCTTGGCTGCTCTCTCTATAGCCATCCTCTCGGCTGCTGCCTTTTCCTTAGCTGCCTTTTCTGCGGCTGCTCTTTCTTCGGCTTCTTTTTCTTCCTTGGCTATCCTTGCTGCATCGGCCTTAGCCTTTTCCTCAGCCTCTTTAGCAAGTCTTATGGACTCTTCCTTAGCCTTTTCTTCAGCTTCCTTGGCTGCACGCTCTATCTCGAGCTTTTCTTTCTCAGCCTTTTCTATCTCTAATCTTGCTGCTTCTTCTCTTGCCTTATCCGAAGCTATCTTTCTGGCTGCTTCTACCTTGGCAAGTGTAGCAAGTCTTTCTTCCTCAGCAGCTTTCCTTTCAGCCTCTTCCTTTGCTTTGCGCTCTTCTTCAGCCTTTCTTTCTTCCTCAGCCTTACGTGCTGCCTCTTCGGCTGCTTTGCGCTCTTCCTCTTCTTTTCTTAAGCGCTCTTCCTCAGCCTTACGTGCTGCTTCTTCGGCTGCCTTACGCTCTTCCTCTTCTTTTCTTAAGCGCTCTTCTTCTGCCTTGCGGGCTGCTTCCTCGGCTGCCCTGCGCTCTTCCTCTTCTCTGGCCTTGCGTTCTGCTTCTTCCTTGGCCCTGCGCTCTTCCTCTGCCTTGCGGGCTGCTTCCTCAGCTGCCTTGGCTGCCTCTGCTTCCCTGGCCTTACGCTCCTCTTCTTCCTTCTGCTTGTTTACTCTTTCAGCCTCAGCTGCCTCGTTGCCTGCCCATGTAATGGTATCCAGCCATGCAACTACGGTGCTGTCCATGCTTTCTGTCGAATATTTGTTGTTAAAAATTACACGTAACTTTAATACACGTCCGTTCAGCTCCAAATACACATAGTAATTGCAGCACATGGACGACATAACACGTCTAATAAAACCGCCTGTAATTTTTCCAAAAGAATATTCCTTAAGGGAAAGTTTTGATTTGTTAACACCGCCGCTGACCATGTCATCATAAACTTCCTTGGCAAGATCATAACCGGTCTTTCCGCTTGTATTGTCATTACCGTTATGAAGCAGCTCTATGGGCTTTTCCTCATCTGCATCGGCAAGCACAAAGTCAGCCTTCTCGTTTTCGCTCGGAATCCAAGCAAGGAAGTCCCTGCCCTGTCCGTTGGCGCTGACTGACTGAAGATTTACCTTGAAACCGTCAGGGATGATAATACGGTATCCGGATCCGAAGACAACGTTCTTGTCCTTAAAGGTAAACTCTGCCACCTCGTTCTCATCCATCATTTCGCCGAGTGAATCCTGGAATGAGTTAAGTGCCCTTAAGAGATCTCCCAAAGACTTTCCTGATTCCTTACCGTTCTTCTCAGCGGCCTGATTGTCTGCTCTGTCCATACTTAACCTCCATAGCTGTTTTTTTGTACAGCATAAACCCCAATAACAGGAGAAAAAGACAATTTTTCCCCTATTCTGTAATATTATACTCTTAATTTTCTATAAAATCAACAAAAATCAAGCATTTTCTTCAATTTTCTTCCTGCCTTCAAGGAAAAACCACAAAACTCCCGTGACCACCGGCACCGCAAATGCCAAAACCATACTGTTTTGAATGCTTTCCGGGAACAGTGCAAGCACATAATTCATGCCGTTGAATACCGCATGGAACAGCATGGATGCGATGATCGACTTATATTTATATGCAAGATATGCCATAAATACACCCAGTATAGCCGCATAAATGCCCTGGACTATATTCAGGTGGAAGATTCCGAAATACAAAGCACTGATAAGTATCGCAATGACCGGTGCCATGTTTTTCTTCAGGTTCGTTAATATCAGGCCTCTCATAATACACTCTTCGTTTATGGGAGCCATGATAACCGTAAGGATTATAACCTTCCAGTCGCTCTCTTCTATGCCCAGGTCTGAGATCAGTTTATTGTATTCCTCAATGATTGATGGACTGATCATCTCGACAATTATCAGAACGAAATTTGTAAGATAAAAGAGACATATCGCCGAAAGTACAATGCCTCCGACGGTCCTTAAGTTAAAAATCCTTTTACATGTCTTCTTTAATTCCTTAAATCCAAATCCCCTGCAGTAAGCAAAACGATACCAGATCACAGCCACTATCAGTGACACGAGAGTCGCTATAATGGTTAGGCCTATCGAATCGATTGAGCCCATCATGGCATTGTACAGCTCGCTCTCATCCATGCTGGCACCGCTCTGTTTTGCATCAACAACGGTTTTGAAGGCGCCTGCCATGATAAAGGGTATCATGACAACTACCTGGATGGCTAAAAATGCCAGCATTATCAAAAATGTCAGCAATATGGACTTTACCGGATTGGGACCGCCTTCCTTGTACTGTTTGGGTATGTAGCGCTCTTCCTGTACAGACGGCATCTGTCCTTCAGGTCCGTACCCTGTATTCATATTTTGTGTTTCATTCATTAACCTTAAAACTCCTAAAAAGCTAAAACGTTTTACTGCTCTTCTTCGTCAACTTCTTCTGTTTCTTCCTGTGCGGGCTCCCTGGTACTGAAAAGTGCCTCAACGAATGAATGAGGATCAAACTTCTGCAGATCGTCTATATGCTCGCCCACACCGATGTATTTCACAGGAATGCCAAGCTCCTTCTGGATAGCTACGGCTATACCGCCTTTAGCTGTACCGTCAAGCTTGGTAATGATGATACCTGTGATATCAGCAACTTCACTAAACTGCTTAGCCTGTGCCAATGCGTTCTGACCCGTTGTACCGTCAAGTACTACAAGTGTCTCACGATAGCAGTCGGGATATTCCCTGTCAACTACCCTGTTGATCTTTTTTAACTCATCCATCAGATTTTTCTTGTTATGGAGACGTCCGGCTGTATCACATAGCAGGATATCCGTTTTTCTGGACTTTGCAGCCGATACGGCATCAAAAACTACCGCAGCGGGGTCAGAGCCCTCTGACTGCGCTATGATCTCAACGCCTGCCCTGTTTGTCCATTCGGTAAGCTGTTCGATGGCTGCTGCCCTGAAGGTATCTGCAGCTGCCACAAGTACCTTCTTGCCCATGCCTTTCAGCTGGCCTGCGAGTTTTCCTATGGATGTGGTCTTTCCTACACCGTTTACACCGATGACCATAACTACCGACTTACGGTTTTCAAACTCATAAGCATCCTCCGGTACCGACATCTGCTCTTCGATACTGTCGATAAGCAATTGCCTGCACTCCTCGGGCTTTTTGATCTTGTTTTCCTTAACCTTTTCCTTTAAGTTTTCGACTATCGCCTCGGTAGCGTTTATGCCGAGATCCGCCATAATGAGCGTCTCTTCAAGCTCCTCGTAAAACTCATCATCTATTGAGGAAAATGCACTGAAAATACTGCTAAGTCCGCTGGCAATGCTCTTTCTGGTCTTGCTTAATCCTGAAAATAATCTGCTAAATAAACCCATAATGTACCCCTTTTACATAACTATATCAAAAACTTTTTATAGATCAGCCTTTATTTATCCAGGTCATCCTCAATGAGGCTAACGGATACAAGCGTTGATACACCCTTCTCCTGCATGGTGATACCGTAGAGCATATCTGCGCTCGCCATGGTACCGCGTCTGTGAGTGATAACTATAAACTGTGAATTCTTGGTCAGCTTATGCAGATAGCTTGCATAACGCTTAACGTTTGAATCGTCAAGAGCCGCCTCTATCTCGTCAAGCAGACAGAACGGTGAGGGCTTTAAGTTCTGGATGGCAAACAAAAGGCTTATAGCTGTCAGAGCCTTCTCTCCACCTGAAAGCTGCATCATATTCTGCAGTTTCTTTCCCGGCGGCTGAGCTATGATCCTGATGCCTGCCTCTAAAACATCCTCATCCTCGATAAGCTCCAGTTCTCCTTTACCTCCGCCGAAAAGCTCCCTGAATACTACGTTAAACTCCTGTCTTATCAGCTCAAAGCGCTCAGCGAACTGCTTTCTCATGGCTTCGTCAAGTTCCTTAATGATAGCCTCTATCTTCACCTTCGATTCTGATAAATCGTTTCTCTGACCGGTAAGCAGTCCGTATCTTTCGGAAACGTTCTTGAACTCTTCTATGGCATTGACATTTACGTCACCGAGTTTTTTAATGCTCTGGCGGCATTCGTTAATGTCTTTTCTGGCAGTTGAAGCCTTGAAGTTTTCGTCCCTGTACTCTTCCGCAGTAGATACCGAAAGCTGATACTCCTCCCACATGTAGGTCACTGCGGCATCAAGGATTTCCTCCAGTTTATCCCTCTGTGTAGAGAGTCTCATTGCCTCTTTTTCGAGATTTGTGATCTGCTTGGTAAGCTCTGACCATGAATTAAAGAACTCCTTGTGATCATGATTGATCTTTTCCTTCTTTGAGGACTGTTCTTCAATCTGTTCCAGTAATTTAGCGGCCTTTTCCTTATTGTCCTCAATAAAGTTCTTTAAATCTGCGGCCTGCTCTTTCTTTACCTTTAGTTCGTTCTCTGACTCCAGAGCACCGGTCTTTATACGCTCGCGGTCGCCCTTTAATCTCTCTATCTCAGAGTCCACACGGTTAATGTTTTCTTTGGTGTAGCTTACTGCCTGCTCGATATTTGCAAAATCAACGGAATACTTGGATACAAGCTCCAAGGCCTTTTCTTCCTCAGACTTCTTTTCCTGTATACCGGCATTCGCACTTTCTATCTTGGAGTCAAACTCCTTATGCTTCTCATCGTTTGCATTCAGGCTCTGTTTCTCTCGCTCAATATCTTTCTTTAACTGAGCCGATTTCTGTTCAAGTTCAACTGTCTCAGTTTTATACCCTGCGATCCTGTTTTTAATGTCTTCTACATTTTTCTTTGCAGCCTTTAACTCCAGATCGGCGGTATTCTGCTCTACATAAGCTCCGTTTAAGACCTTCTTTATCTCTGCTAGAGATTCTGCCGCAGCTCTGCCTTTTTCCGCTGTCTCGCTGTTTTCCTTCTTAAGGGCTTCAAGCTCCTGATGCTTCTTTTCCATCAGTTCCTCGAGCTCTTCAATCTCCCTCTTTCTGCCCAGGAGATTACCCTTAGACCTGTAAGCACCGCCGGCAATGGATCCGCCGGGTGATAAGAGTTCACCCTCAAGGGTTACAAGTCTTGTATTATAATCATATTTCCTTGCTATCTTTAAAGCATTGTCCACATTGTCAACTACTACAAAGCTTTTTAACAGATGCCTTACTATACCTGAATATTTCTCGTCAGCGGTAACCAGGGAAGCTGCATCGCCTATTACGCCCTTTTCGTCAAAGACGCCCGATTCGACCTTACCCCTTGATCCGTCACCTATAGAGGTTATGGGCAGGAAGGTAGCACGGCCGAGCTTTTCACGCTTTAAATACTCGATAACATCCTTCGCGGTTTTCTCATCTTCTGTAACAACATGCTGGATGCTGGCACCAAGTGCGGTTTCCACAGCGGTTTCATACTCCTTTGAGGTTGAAAACAGATCTGCTACAACACCGCAGATGCCGGGAAAACTGTCCTTTTTCTCCATCACCTTCTTTACGGGTGCGGAGTATCCGTCATATCTTTCGGAAATCTGTTTTAAAGCCTCAGCCTTCGAGCTTAAACCCAGATATTCCTGATTTGTTCTTTCAAGTTTTTGCTGAATCGTTTTACGGGATCTGTCAAGGTCGATTATCCTGCCTTCCAAAACAGATGCTTCGCCTTCTTTTTCCCTGATCTTTGCACTTATCTCATTGTACTTTTTCTCATGAGTTTCAGCTATGGCCAGGCCGTCAGCCTCATCGCTCTTTAAGCTTATCAGCCTGCTGGACAGCTCCGCACGTCTGATATTTACCTGCTCTAAGACCGTATCGGCATGCTCTATGTTGGTCTTTACATGACCGTTCATATTGGCAATTTTCAGTATCTCACTGTTAGCCTCTTCTATGGTGCTTGTAAGTGTGGATATTTCCTGTCTGATCTTTTCCAGATTATCTCCGGCCTCAGCACGCCTAAAAGAGCAGTCATCAAGCTTCTCCTTTAATTTCAGGTTCTGCTTTTCAAATCCTGCCCGTTCCTCAAATTTTTCATCTATACTAGCGTCTATCTCTTCGACACGTTCTGTGATCTTCTGGCTGTTCTGCCCGATATTTTCTATCTGCTGGTCAAGGAGCTTTATCTCGCCTTCTTTTTTCTCTATATCGATAAGAGTTTCCTGACGCTCGTTTTTCAGCTCATTAAGTAAGTTGTCAATTTCGACGATCTCACCCTCAAGCCTTGTATACTCCGCTTCTGCCTGAGCATTGGCATTCTTGGTCGACTCCAGCTCTTCGGTAGCGGCCAGGCACTTTTCGTCAAGCTCCTTCTTCTTTTTGCCGCTTTCGTCGTATTCCTTTAAGAAATTGTTGACTTCAAGGTTTTTAAGTATTTCCTTTAACCTGAGGTACTCTTTTGCAACCTCGGACTGCTTCTCCAAAGGTCCTATCTGCTTTTCAAGCTCTCCGATGATATCATTGACACGGATAAGGTTTTCGGTAGCCTCAAACAGATTCTTTTCAGCAAGGCTCTTTCTCTTTTTGAACTTTACGATACCCGCTGCTTCGTCAAACAACTCACGTCTGTCCTCCGGCTTGTTGCTCAGGATCTTGTCAACCTGGCCCTGTCCGATGATGGAATAGCCTTCCTTACCGATACCGGTGTCCATAAAGAGCTCCTGGACATCCTTCAGCCTGCAGACATTGCCGTTTATCAGGTATTCGCTTTCACCCGACCTGTATACGCGGCGGGCAACCGCTACCTCTTCGTACTCTATGGCCAGCTTATGGTCCGAGTTGTCAAAGGTAATCTCAACAGATGCGTAGCCCATGGGCTTTCTGGCCTCAGAGCCGGAAAAGATGACATCCTGCATGGAGGAGCCTCTGAGCTGCTTTGCGCTCTGCTCTCCCAAAACCCAGCGAACAGCGTCCGCTACATTACTTTTACCGCTGCCGTTCGGTCCGACGATGGCGGTAATACCGTTGTGAAACTCAAATAATATTTTATTTGCAAAAGATTTAAAACCATGTATTTCTATGCTTTTCAGATACATAACACTAACCTGCCTTATATATACGGCTTATGTTTTATGTCCAGTCAGACTGTCTTCTGGTCCTGACTATGGCTTCCATAGCGGCATTCTGCTCTGCGGACTTTTTGTTATGTCCTACTCCGGTGCCAAGGACTATACCATTAATAGAGACCGATACCTCGAACTTTCTGTCATGCTCGGGTCCCGTCTCTCCTATAAGCTCATATACTATTTTTGCGTTTGTCTTACCCTGGACTATCTCCTGGAAACGCGACTTATAATCTACAAAGGTACCGTTTCCGCTTTCAAGTACCCTCTTGATGATAAACGCTTTTACCACTTCATACCCACCGTCAAGGTAAATAGCTCCGATCATTGCTTCAAACGCATCTGCCAGGATAGAATCCCTGTTTGCACCGCCGTTTGCGGCCTCTCCTTTTCCGAGGAGCAGGTATTCTCCTAAATCAATGGCTCTTGCAGCCGATGACAGTGCTTTCTCACAAACGAGCGCAGCTCTTTGCTTTGACAAAACACCTTCTTTATCCTGAGGCCTGTTTTTGTAAAGGTACTCACTGGATACCATCTCTAAGATGGCATCTCCGAGGAACTCTATTCTTTCGTTACACTGTCTGTTCCTTACCGTCAGCTCGTTGACATACGAACTGTGGGACAATGCAAGCTCCAGCAGATCCTTATCCTTAAAGGTGTACTCTATCTTAGCCTCAAAGTCTTTTATTTTATTTTCCGATAACATTATATCCCCTTATATAACACAAAGAGAAGCTGTCTTTTGACAGCCTCTTAAATCAGTTTATTGCATTCTTGATCTGTTCAACTGCATCTCTTACCGTAACAATATTCTCGGCATCCTCATTGGATATTTCGATATCAAATTCTTCCTCAATGCCCATGATGATCTGGAAAACATCCAGTGAATCAGCTCCGAGATCATCTATGAAGGTAGTATCCATAGTAACCTCATCCGGATCAACATTCAGTACCTCGGCAATGATTTTCTGCAACTTCTCAAATTCCATATCAGCCTCCTATTTCTTCTTCCTGTAAATTTCTCCTGATCTTATCAGGTATATTGCTTTTACTGAACTTAATGCACTGTAATATCGAGTTCTTAACCTCGATGGACTTGGAATTTCCGTGTGTCTTCATTACAAGTCCGTTCAGTCCAAGCATCGGAGCTCCGCCGTATTCATCCATACTGAAGCCCTTCATGGTCTTTTTCAAAGACTTTTTCGCAAGCAAAGCACCTATCTTACTTGCTGGAGTCGCGGTAAGTCCTTCTTTTATCTTGGTAAGAAGTGCACCTGCAACACCTTCATACATCTTTAATATTACATTCCCGACAAATGCCTCGCATACTATGACATCGGCATCTCCGTAGGGAATCTGACGTGCCTCGATACTACCTGTAAAGTTGATATCGGAACAGTTTTTCAGTAATGGATAAGTTTCCTTAACCAGAGCATTTCCTTTTTCCTCCTCTGTACCGATATTTACTATGGCAACCTTGGGATTCTTAACACCTATGACATTCTCCATATATATGGAGCCCATCTTGGCAAACTGTACGAGATGTGATGATCTCGCATCTACGTTTGCTCCGCAGTCTATAAGAAGTGAACAGCCCTTGAGAGTAGGTACAACAGGTGCCAGAGGAGTCCTCTCCACACCCTTGATACGTCCTGCTATCAGCTGTGCTCCGACAAGTACCGCACCGGTACTGCCTGCCGATATGAAGCCGTCTGCCTCACCTGACTTAACAAGATTAAGTCCTACGACTACAGAAGAGTTTTTCTTCCTCCTGATCGCCATAACGGGAGCCTCATCATTTGTAATGACCTCTTCGGCATGTACTACCTCTATTCTGGCAGTGTCATAGGTATATTTTGAAAGCTCATCCTTTATGGCCTTCTCATCACCTACCAAATAGCATTTCAGCTCGTTGCTTTCATTTACCGCTTCAACCGTGCCCTTTACCAGTTCTAAAGGAGCATTGTCTCCGCCCATAGCGTCAACCGCCACTTTTACTAAACTATCCATAACATTCTCCATCTTACAAAAATACTATAAACTATTGTTTTTAAAAAATCAATACTTAAATCTTTAATACATCATAGTTTTTTATAAAAAAAAGATGAAATCGGTGAAAAACCGTAATCTTTAGGATAAAGAATCTGTTCCGTGCTACCCAGGAACAGTATGCCGCCGGGCTTAAGAGACCTTGAAAACTTATGAAATACAACGTCTTTTGCTTCATCGGTAAAATAGATCAGCACATTTCTGCATACGATCATGTCAAAATCCAGAGGATATCTCGGACTGAGCAGATCATGCTCCCTGAAGGTAACACATTTTCTGATCTCCTGGGATACCTCGTAAGCCCCGTCACACATATGATTTACATACCTGTTTCTGAAACGCGCCGGAAGCCCCTTTATGCTCTTTTCGGTATAAATGCCCGATCTGGCTTTTGAAATTACCTGTTTATCTATATCCGTTGCAAGGATATTGATCCTGTTAAGCGGCAGAAATTCTCCCAACAGCATGGCAAGTGAATAAGGCTCGTCACCGGTTGAACATGCGGCGCTCCACACTTTAATCCCACTGTCGTTTATAATAGGCGGAAGTATGTTTCTTTCCAGTATCTCCCACTGTTCCGGATTTCTCCAGAACTCCGAAACGTTAATGGTTATATACCCCAGGAATTCATCATACTTTTCCTTGTCTGATTTCAGCACATTAATAAATGCCGTGTATCCGGGTATCCTGTTTTTTGCAATAAGGGAATCAATCCTGCGCCTCATCTGACCTTCTTTATATGCATTAAGGTCAATACCGGTCAGCTTATAGAATTGTTCCTTAAACGATCCGTAGCTATCAATGAACATATACACCTCATAAGTTACCCGAAACAGGCCGGCTTCAAAAAAAGAACAGACTTAAAATACTTTTAAGTCTGTTCAGAGTAAAAGGCTGTGCCTAAAAAACTGTCAAGATTATGCGTTTTCGCTTTCAGTTACATCTGCACTCTCTTCAGACTGCTCATTAGCTGCAGGCTCCTCATCTTCCTTAGGAGGAAGAAGTGCCTTCATGCTAAGGCTGATTTTCTTGTCTTCAAGACTTACATCGAGTATCTTTGCTTCGATCTCCTGTCCGGGCTTTAATACATCGGAAGGCTTCTCGATATGGTCTCTTGAAATCTGTGATACATGAAGAAGAGCGTCAACACCGGGTATAAGCTCAACAAATGCACCGAAATCTGTCATGCGGGCTACTTTACCCTTTACGATATTGCCAACTGCAAACTTTTCTTCAGCGTCTGCCCAAGGATTCTGATCAGGGAACTTCATGGAAAGTGCCACCTTGTTGCCCTGGATATCCTTGATGAATGCACGAACAGTATCGCCAACCTTGAATACCTTCTTGGGATTATCGATCCTGCCCCATGACATCTCTGAAATATGAAGGAGTCCGTCAGCTCCGCCTAAGTCGATGAATGCACCGAAGTCTGTAATATTCTTAACTGTACCCTCGATAACATCGCCAACCTTGATCGTATCGAAGAGCTTCTTCATAGCCTCTGCCTTGCGCGCTACAAGCAGCTGCTTGCGGTCGCCTATGATCCTTCTCTTCTTGGGCTGGAACTCTGTAACTACAAACTCGATCTCCTGATCCTTATACTTATCAAGATTCTTTTCGTATGTATCGGAAACAAGACTTGCGGGAATGAATACTCTTGTCTCATCGTATACTACGCAGATACCGCCGCCAAGTACCTCTGTAACCTTAGCCTTAAGTACCTCTTTGTCCTCAAAAGCCTTAGCAAGCTTTTCGCTGCCGCGCTCAGCTGCAAGTCTCTTGTAGGTCAGTGAAACCTGACCCTCACCATCATTAACCTTAAGTACCTTTGCCTGAATCGTATCGCCTTCTTTTACAACAGTCCTAAGATCGAGGCCGGGCTGATTGGTGTATTCGCTTCTCGGAATAATACCGTCTGCCTTATATCCTATGTCAAGAGCAATTTCGTCTTCTTTGACATAAATGACTTTACCTTCGACTACCTCCCCGTTGTGTATTGTCTTCATTGATTCGTCAAGCATGGCGTCAAAACTTTTTTCTGACATGATTTCTTGAACCTCCTTGATTATAGTTTTTGGGGTGGAAGCCCCTGCTGTAATACCTACGCAACGGAAAGATTTGAAACTGTCCAAATCCAAGTCAACACTAGTCTGTATGTGGTAAGTATTCTTGCATTCCTTCTCCGAGATCTCTACAAGCTTCATAGTATTGGAACTGTGATTCCCGCCGATAACTATCATAGCGTCACATGACGCCGCCAGCTCCTTAGTTTCACGTTGTCTTTTCTCGGTAGCATTGCAAATCGAATTTACAACATTTATATTATATACTCTTTTTTGTAAAATTTCAACCAATACTTTAAATTTATTTATATTAAATGTTGTCTGTGCGACCAAAATGGTCTTGGATGCCGTACCGGGCTCATAATCACGGGCCTCTTCCTCAGAATCTATAACGGTACATCTGCCCTTGCACCAGCCGCATATCCCGACCACCTCGGGATGACTTGCGTCGCCGATAATTATCACATCGCTGCCCGAAGCAGACTCTTCACTCACAACTTTATGTATTTTTTTTACAAATGTGCAGGTTGCGTCTATTATTTCGTTTCCGTTTTTTTCTTCGGTTGCCTTCAGCCTGTCAAAAAGAGCCTCTGTCACTCCGTGGGATCTTATGATGATTATAGAATTTTCAATTTTATCAAGCTCATCTTCGCCCGAAATGATACGGACCCCTTTTTGCGTCAGTTCATCACATACTGTCTCATTGTGAGTGATGGGACCAAAGGTATAAACGGTCTTCCCTCTGCCGAGCTGTTCGTAAACAGTCTTGAGAGCACGTTCTATCCCGAAACAAAAGCCTGCAGATTCTGCTACGATAACCTTCATGATTTAATCTTTTCTACCAGTTTAAATACTTCTTCACAGACCTGATCGATGTTCAGGAAGGAAGAATCTATTACATGGGCATCAGGTACACATACAAGCGGAGAGTTTTCCCTGGTCATGTCCCTGTGATCGCGCTCTTCTATATCCTTCTTAATCTGCTCCAGGTCGCATTCCTGTCCTTTTTCTACATATTCAGCATATCTGCGCTTAGCACGCTCTTCTACACTGGCTGTTAAATAGATCTTAACGGTAGCGTTAGGCAGTACAACCGAACCTATATCCCTGCCGTCCATTACCACGCTTTCCTTTTCAGCCATTTTCTGCTGCAGCGAAACGAGTATTGCCCTGACCTCCTTGTAAGCGGAGATCTTTGATGCTGCGGAGCCTACTTCATCGGTTCTGATAAGCCCGGTTACATCCTCACCGTTAACAATAACATGCTGGAGCTGGTCCTTGTACTCTATGGTCAAAGTTGTATTACGGCAGTTTTCAACTACCTTTGCCTCATCCTCTATATCGATGCCGCCCTTAAGAAGACTGTACCCTAAAGCTCTGTACATAGCCCCGGTATCGATGTAGATATATCCGAGTTCCTTTGCTACACGCTTTGCTATTGTACTTTTTCCCGCACCTGCAGGTCCGTCTATGGCAATACTTACTGCTTTCATATCCTTCTTTTTTACCTTTCCTTCTTCATGTTTTAATAAGCCGGCCGCATAGCCCGTGGACCATGCTATCTGGAGATTGTACCCTCCGGTAAGAGCATCGACGTCCATAACCTCTCCGGCAAAATATACGCCCTTGCACTTTAATGATTCAAGTGTCCTGGGATTTATCTCTTTGGTGCTTACCCCGCCCTTGGTGACTACCGCTTCACTGAAATCACCGGACTTTGAAACTCCGAGTTTGAATTCCTTTATGTTCTTTACCAGGTTCTTTCTTTCCTGAACAGTTATGGAATTTGCCTTCTTTTCAGGGTCTATATTGCAGATGTCGAGCATCACGGGTACCATGGATGACGGCAGCAGCCCGCCCAATATGTTTTTTACCGATTTATTGCTGAATGATGCAAAATCCCTGACTATCCTGTTATCCAGCACTTCCTCTGAAAGTGCCGGCTTTAAGTCTATGACAAGGCTTATCTCTTTTCCGGAAGCTATGTCCTTGGCGAAATACGAAGAAACCGTAAGTATCAGCGGTCCGCTTACACCGTTATGTGTAAACAGCAGCTCGCCCATATCCTTATATTTCTCTTTTCCGTCCAAAAGACACTTAAGTTTGATATTCTTAAGTGATAACCCTTCCATCTCCCTGACAAAGGTCTCTTTGGTTTTCAGTCCTACAAGAGACGGCATAGTCGGTACCATGGTATGCCCGAGATCAAGAGCAAATTCATATCCGTCCCCGGTCGACCCCGTGGAAGGATAACTCAAACCGCCGGTAGCTATGATACAGGCATCTCCCTCTGTCTCGCCCTTTTGAGTTTTTACGGAGGTAAACCTGCCGTCTTTCTGCCTGATCTTTAATACTGTGGTATTCAGCTCTATCCGGACACCGATGCTCTTTAAGGCTTTTTCCAGCACCTTTGTCACATCTGAAGCATGGTCCGACTCGGGAAATACTCTGTTTCCTCGTTCTACTTTTGTAGACAGCCCCAGATTGTTAAAAAAATCAACCGTCTCATAAGGAGACAGCTGATGGATACTGCTGTAAAGAAACTTGGGATTTGATACCACATTTTTAAGGAAATCCTCTTCACTGCAATAATTGGCCAGGTTGCATCTCCCTTTGCCGGTAATGTATATTTTCTTTCCGAGTTTTTCGTTTTTTTCCAAAAGAAGCACCTCATGCCCGTTTAAAGCTGCAGAATATGCTGCCATGAGCCCTGCGGCGCCTCCACCGATAACTATGATTTTCAATTCTTAAGATATACCTCGTTGTCCGATAGCTTTATATTTCTCGTGATATACGGCTCCCCTTCTATCCTGAAGGTAACACCGTTCAGTCCGGCACAATTATCCACAATGCTCATCGAATAAGCATCTAGTATGAGTTTTTCTATATCGGCTTCTTTTTCAGCCAGATCCTTAATACTTTTACCGAAGTTTAAAATACAGATGTCATTTTTGATCTCTATGCCAAGGATGTCAAGATCTATCTCCTCATCCTCCAGGGCATCGGTCACATATCCCGATATAAGCTCGGGACTGATCTCTGCTCCCTGTCCTACAGCTACTTCGACAGATTCGATATTTCTTGTTGAAAGCTTAACCGTATAGAAATTTATCGTACCGAGTACTACATCCTTTTCTCCGTTTGTGACTATGATCATTCTCTGGGTCGGTGTAACCGAAACCTCGGGATAATCGGGATGAGTGTCCTTATCCCTCTCTTTATCGGCCAGCAGGCTGTAAATGCACAGCAATGCCAAGAGCATGATAACTACAAGACATATGACAAAGCGTATATCTTTTTTCATTCCATGTCTCCTTTCAGCCTTTTTTAGTGAAAATCATTTACAAGTTATCTTCAGTACCTTCCTGTTTCTGAGTAAATAGTCAATCAACGAAATAACGGTTAACGCTGTAGCCAGATACATAAGAACTACTCCTGTAACAGCAAACCAAGTTTGGCCAAGATCATATAAAAATTCAGGCATGATAATGTAGTCAATACACATAAAGAGCTGTACTACAGTCTTTACCTTGCCCCACATACCTGCAGCTATGATAACGCCTTTATCGGCTGCGAGCTGTCTGATACCGCTTATCGCAAACTCTCTGGTCATGATTATGATCGCACACCAGGTAGGGAAATAATAATCACCTACGGAATCGGTACCGCGAAGCTTTACAAAGCAGATGAGAGTGATACATACCAAAAGCTTATCTGCCAGAGGATCCATCAGTTTTCCAAAATCAGTTACCATGTTGTGCTTTCTGGCAAGATATCCGTCCAGGAAATCTGACATGGATGCCACCGAAAAGATTACCAGAGCTATAATATCGGCAGTTTTCCTATCAGGGATACCGCATAGGAATACCACGATAAATACAGGTATCAGAATAATCCTGAACAGTGTGATTTTATTGGGTGTATTCATTACTTAAACCTCCGAAGCTATCAGATCGTAGCCTGATGCTTTCTCAATTTTAACCTTTATTATATCTCCGAGGACCAGGTCCCTTTCAGACTTTATAAAGCAATAGCCGTCTATATCCGGAGCGTCCCGATAGGTCCTGCCCACATAGACGTTCTCTTCCTCAAGCCTGCCCTCAACTACAGCTTTAAACCTCTTGCCGGTCAGAGCGGCATTTGCTTCAAAAACAATGCCCTGCTGTGTAAGCATAAGCTCCTTGCGCCATTTTTCCTTTACTTTCTTTAATATCTGGGGCTTCATCTTGGCCGCAGGAGTACCTTCCTCTTTTGAGTATGTAAAAACTCCGACTCTTTCAAGCTTAAACTCTTTTAAGAAATCAACCAGCTGCTTATGATCTTCCTCTGTCTCGCCCGGAAACCCTGCTATAAGAGAGGTCCTTATAACTATCCCCGGGATTTCACGCCTCAGTTTTCTGATGATCTTTCTGATATCATTACCCGAGGTTTTCCTGCCCATCCTTTTCAGTACATCGTCCGAAATATGCTGTATAGGCATATCTATATATTTTGCCACTTTATCCAGTGTCTTGATGCTTTGTATCAGCTCATTATCTATCTCTTCAGGGTAGCAGTACATGAGCCTGATCATTTCCAGGCCTTCAATCTTATTAAGTTCTGAAAGCAGTTTATGCAGAGTCTTCTTTCCATATAGATCGGTACCGTAGATCGTGGTCTCCTGACCTACCAGGATAAGTTCGTTTTTCCCTTTCTTTACGGCATCCTCAGCCTCTTTTATGATATCCTCCATCGGGAAGCTTCTGTATGCTCCCTTGATGGAAGGTATTACACAATATGTACAATGCTTACTGCAGCCGTCGGCAATTTTCAGATAAGCATAATTTTTCAAGGTATTATGCAGCCTCAGTGCCTTATGCTCCGGCTCCCTGTCTATAGGCTTTGAAATACTCTTATCCTTTAAATTTCCCTTATACAGGGAATTTATAGTAGCGATCAGTTCATCGGATGCGGATGATGACAGTATGGCATCCACCTCCGGCAGAGCTTCCTTTATATCTTCGGCATACCTTGTAGCCAGGCATCCCGTGATTATCAGATATTTCAGCTTTCCTTTTTTCTTTAATTCCCCGGTCTCTATTATGGTGTCAATGCTTTCCTGCTTCGCATCATGTATAAAGCAACAGGTATTTATAACACAAACCTCAGCCTCCCGGGACTCATCGGTCACCGAAAATCCCGCTTCTATGAGCTCAGCCGACATCTTTTCGCTGTCTACGAGGTTTTTGTCACAGCCAAGGGAAATAAACATTATCTTTTTACTCATTCATCTATATCCCAGTCTTCATCCTCATCTATATCTTCAAAATACAGCCCGTCATCATCCAAATACATTTCATCGTCATCCATGGGCGAACCGACTATATCCCAGTCAGCCTTTTCAAAATCAAAATAAATCTCGTCATCATCAATGGCTGAACCGTCTGTATTCTTGAAAATTCCGCTTGAAGCAGAAATTGTCACTCTGTACTCTCCTTCTGCCTGATGGAAATCAATATCTATAAGTCCGTTAAATCTGTCATAGAAATATCCGTCATAAACATATATCTCATCCTCGCCCTCAAAGGTTACGAGCATGCCTATGTCACCCGGCTCTTCGGTAAAATTCATAGAATCGTAGCTGCCTGAATATTTCTCTCCGCTTTTAAGCTCTCCCTCAAAGAGATTCTGCATCTCCAGGCTTTCATCCTCAGTCTCAAACATGACCTTAAGGTTTGTAATGTTTTTATCCGTATGGTTTGCAATTTTGATCCTGCAGGTATTTATCCCCTCAATAACAACAAGGCCTATTACGGCCACTACTATAACAGCAACTATTGAAATAATGACTACTTTTAATTTTGTTCCGATGATCGGTCCGGCGTTTTTACTCTTTTTACTGCTCACAACTGTTACTCTCTTTCATCTCTTTTTGATACTTTATACCTAATTATATATCATAGCGCTAATCTGCTTGTTTTTCAAGTTCTTTTTGTAATGCATTTTTAGAGAGCTCGTCTTTTCCTGTGGTTTTGATCATATTGCTGATCAAATGTCCGGAAATAGGGCTGGTAAGCCAGAACACTACCAGTACAACAATAAGCTTTAATGTCATAAAGGTAAAACCCGATAGTACGCAAAGTCCGGCTATGACAAACAATATACCGCATGAATCGGCAAGCGCTGCGGCATGCATTCTGTTAAGGGCAAACTTAAGCCTGAATACACCGATACATGACATAAGTATAAAGATCATGCCTATGCTCATTAGAACGATGGCTATTATGATCCTCACATCACTCATACCTTAGCCCTCCCGTCCTGTGTGTCGTTAGCATGCTTTTTCCTGTATATACCTATATAAATCTTGGTCAATACTACCACACCGATAAATGAAAGCGCCGTATATACGGTCGCTACATCTGCCAGCCATGCCTCACCCAAAAGTACCGTAAGCTCAGCTATTATGATAATAACCTGGGTGCCTATCATATTTATGGCCACCAGCCTGTCAGGGACGGTCGGACCTATTATGGCCCTGATAAAGCAGACAAATATCGCTAAAGAGCTGAATATAATAGCCACTTTAAGGAAAATATCAACTGTTTCTTCCATATTATAAATGTTATCCTTCTATTCTTTTTAAAATCTTCACGAAACTCGAAGAATCAATCCCCTCATACAGAGATGCGTCAAGGCAGTGAACCTTAAACTGTCCGTTTTTCATAGAAACCGAGATCGTACCCGGAGTCAGGGTTATAGAATTTGCAAGCACTGTGCCAAGAAATTCGCTCTTTAAGGGCGAAGCAAAGCTAACCACAACAGGCTGTATCTTTTTTTCTCCCTTTACGATGAGGCCGGAGCATACTATATTGGCTTTGATGATCTCTATCAGCAGTACAAAAAGATACTCTATAATAAAGGGCAGCTTCTTTACGGCCTTCAGCTCACGCTTAATGTTATAGCCCGCAAACTTCACCATAAATAAGCATACTACAGCGCTGACACCTATCCCGAAAAGAAGGATTTCCAGGGTGAATGCACCGTTGAAAACGATCCACAATGCAAGTAATAATAAAAACATTGCTTTTCTCCATCTGATATTTTATAAGAAAATCGAGTAGAACTTAGCCTACTCGATGTTCTCATTAATTATTATTCTGTCTTGATATCCACTCAGGTATCAGAATCGAGCTGCCATTGTCAGGTGTCTGATTCTGTTTGGGACTTCTGTATCCCATGTTCTGCTGTCCCTGTGCGGGTGCTGCAGGCTTAGCTGTCTGTTGTGTCTGAGGCCTGTAAGCAGGCTGTCTGGTCTGTGCAGCGGGCTGTGCTGCAGGAGCAGCTGCCTGAGGCTTTCTGGCAGCCTGTCCCATATTTAAGAAACCAAGTCCGGACTGCGGCTGAGGTCTCATGCCCTGAGCAGGACCTGCAACAGCAACATCATCGGGACTGTTCTTTATGCCTGTAGCGATAATTGTAACTGAACATGTATCGGGCTCTGAATCATCGTAAACTTCACCGAAGATAACGTTTGTATCGGCTCCGACGATCTCCTTAACATAGTTGGATGCATTAATGGTATCATCAAATCCAAGGTCACCTGAGAAGTGAAGAATGATGTTGTCAGCACCCTCAATATTGGTCTCAAGAAGAGGAGAAGCGATAGCCATCTGAACAGCCTGCATACAGCTGTCATCACCGGTAGCTCTGCCTATACCGATATGAGCGATACCCTTATCTCTCATAACTGTACAAACATCCTCAAAGTCAAGGTTGATGTCACCCATCTTATTGATGATATCGGTTATACCCTGAACACCCTGACGGAGAACACTGTCAGCCATCTTTAATACTTCAGGGAAACGAGCCTTCTTATCACAGATCTCACGAAGCTTTTCGTTGGGGATGACTATCATGGTATCTACATTCTCTTTTAATGTAGCTATACCATCCATAGCCTGTGCCATACGAACATCGCCCTCGTGCTTGAAAGGCTTAGATACGACTGCAACGGTAAGAATATTCATTTCTTTTGCAATCTGTGCTATGACAGGTGCGGCACCGGTACCGGTTCCACCTCCCATACCACAGGTGACAAATACCATCTCGGCTTCCTTGATAGCCTCAGTCAGAGTTTCTCTGCTTTCCTCTGCGGAATTTCTTCCTACCTCAGGATTTCCTCCTGCGCCACGTCCCTTAGTAAGCTTCTCGCCTATCTGTATGCAGCTGGAACACTTACATTTCTTAAGCTGCTGGCTATCAGTATTAACACAGATGTACTCAACTCCCTGAATACCATCCTCTATCATTCTGTTAACTACATTATTACCTGCACCGCCAACACCTACAACAATAATTTTCGCACCATAGTTACTCTCGTCGTTAGTAATCTCAACCAAGGTCTTGCCCTCCTTATGATTTGTCTAAAAATCACACTTATTAATATAATACATTTAATGCGCAAAATAATCAAGTATATTCTTAAAAAAATTTTCAATCTTCTTCAATATTTATTTTTTTTGCAGGTATTTCGCCCGATTCTTCGTTGTAATTTCGCATATCATACCTGTAATTAACGCCTCCCGAAACCTCCAAAACCTTCTTTAAGGCATTTATCTTATAGTCGAAAATGTCTCCTCCTCCGAGTAAAGCTTCGGATCCTCCTAAGTACAGCTTTACGTTCTGCCTTATATCAAAGTCTATCCTGTCGCATTTTATGCCGTTCTTCTGGATGGACTGCGTAAGGTTCATTATTATCTTGAACATTCTGTCATCTTCAATTTCCATCTTTTGACCGATGACAACCTTTGAAAAAGGTATACCTGTTATGATCGGAACTCCCGTATCGGGCTCTTCGGTACTCTCGACTACTATACCGTCCCTGTCAAAGTGCATATATCTGCCCATATGCTCCACACATCCCACTATCATCTTATCATATACCTGGACATGTATCGTGTTCTTGTCAATGATCTCAAAATCCATCTTCTCAACGAAAGGCAGGGGCTCAGGACTGCTGAACAGGGTATATTTATAATAGAAGAAATGGGTAAATCCGTCCGCCTTACTCTGTACCAGATGTTCTTCTATCTCCTCAGCGGTATAATGGCTTCCGCCCTCGATGATCAGCTTTTCCAACTTAAAGTTCTCAAAATATACTATCACAAGGACAACCAGGACGAGCAGTATGAAAATTTTTAAGAAAATCCACTTATTTTTTCTCATTGTGCCCTCCTGATTAATATTTTATCTTTATTTATGACAGCAGCATATCGTCTTCTGCATCCTCGTCATCCGGGATGGGATCTACCGTCTTCTTTGATACATTCAGTACCACTCCTATTTCAGCCATCAGTATCAGCAGGTTACTGCCTCCGTAGCTGACGAACGGGAGCGGCACGCCCGTCGCAGGCATACTGTTCGTTACAACCGCTATATTCATCAGCACCTGTATCGCTATCTGCCCGAATACGCCTGTGGCGATAAGGGCTCCGTAGAGATCGGGTGCCTTTAATGCTATGCTGAAGATTCTCCATAAAAGGAGAAGGAAAAGTCCAACCAGTGCTATGCCGCCTATTATTCCGAGTTCCTCACATATAATGGTAAATATCATATCGGTGTGAACCTCGGGCATGTTTCCGAGCTTCTGTACACTGTTTCCGAGGCCTTTACCGAAAAGCCCGCCGGATGCTATGGCATACATACCCTGCATTATCTGGTCTGCGGGATCCATCGTCTCAGGATACAGCCAGTGCATGATTCTTTCCGATCTGTAGCCCTTAAAGAGACCAAGCGCAAGCGCTGCTCCGCCGAGAGCCAGTATAACAAACAGGAAATACTTTTTGTCCATACTGGTACAGAAATATATACATGTAAGGATACCTGCAAGGATTATTGCTGAAGACAGGTTTTGCAGTGCTACAGGTACCAGGATGGGTGCAAACAGCAGATAAAGGAAAATGACACCGAGTATATTCTTCAAGCTGCTGCCCGTATTAATCATCTTCTTTTTTCTGGCGGCTATAAAGCTGCCTCCAAGTACAAAGCACACCTTGGCTATCTCAGAAGGCTGGATGCTGAATGCTCCGAGCTTGATCCATCTGGCCGATCCGCCTACGCTGTGACCTGAGAAGAAAACATACCACTGAAGGCCTACACATACTGCCCACAGTAAGATAACGGGAGGTACATGCAGGAGCTTCAGTTTCCTGAAATAATACTTATAGTCGATCATTGACACAGCCACCATCAGTATTGCTCCGATGACTATGAACATACCCTGATTTCTCAGATAAAGCTTTGAATCACCGTAATAATAAGCGGCACGATAAGAACTTGCACTGTATATCATTACCAGACCAAAGGCGCAGATAGCCAGTACAAGTATCGCAAGTATAGCATCATAATTGCTCAGTACGTTTTTGATTTTTACAGTAGCCGCTTTTCGTTTCACTTTTATCTTTCCTTTTTCCCTTGTCTTACCAGATCTTTGAATATTCTGCCGCGCTCTTCGTAGTTTTTAAACATGCCCCAGCTTGCGCAGCACGGAGAAAGAAGTACCGTATCTCCCTCTGTTGCATTATCCATACAGTATTTTACAGCCTCTTCCATGCTCTCAACAAACATATAGTCGGTAAATCCGTGCTGTCTAGCACATTCGGCTATCTTTTCCCTTGTCTGACCCATGAGTATGAGTTTTTTGATCTTACCTTCAAAGCTGTCTATCCACTCATCATATGTGGATCCTTTATCGTATCCGCCGCCTATGAGGTATGTAGGTCCGGTCATGGCACGCACTGCCTGGATGGACGCATCGGGATTTGTACCCTTAGAATCATTGTAATACTTTACGCCGTTTACCGTCTCTACATATTCTATACGATGCTCCACAGGGTTAAACTCACGTAGTCCTTCTCTTATCTGCTCCTGTCCGACTCCCATAAATCTTGCTGCAGCTATCGCTGCCATGGCATTCTCATAATTATGTCTGCCTATGAGCTTCATCTCGGAAACATCTATTATTTTCTTAGGCTCGCCGTCCTTTACCTCGTAAATCACGCCGTCCTTATATACATAGCCGTTTTCAAGCTCGGTTTTCGATGAAAAATAACATATCTTTGCCTTAATGTTCTTTGCGGCCTCTCTTAATACAGCATCCTCATAGTTTAAGATGCAAAGCTCCGATTCGGTCTGGTTTTTGGTACAGTTAAGCTTTGCGTTAATGTAGTTTTCCATCGTATGATGTCTGTCAAGATGATCGGGTGTAATGTTCAGGATCATGCTGACATACGGATGAAATGTGTCCGTTGTATCAAGCTGAAAGCTGCTCATCTCTGCTACGGTCACGCCGTCATCGGTTGAATTCAGGCAAATCTCTGTATAAGGGATACCTATATTACCGCCTATAAGTGTATTTTCATATTTCTTTCCCAGGAGATAACCCGTAAGAGCGGTTGTTGTGGTTTTTCCGTTTGTACCGGTAACTGCAACTATCTTACCTTTTGTAAAGTAGTATGCCAGTTCAACCTCACCTATAACCTTGGGATTTTCCTTCTTTAATTCCAATACCAGGGGAGAATCGATAGGTACGCCGGGGCTTAATACCAGATAATCCATTCCGGTCTTTGATTCCTCGGAAAGCTTTTCAAATTCTACCTTTCCTTTATAATCTTCTCCGAGTTTCTTTAAAAGCTCGCACTCATCCTGTTTTTTATCATCATAGAGAGTGATAACAGCACCCTGCCCGTTAAGCAGCTTAGCTGCTGCGATACCGCTCTTTCCTGCACCTATTATGACTGCTTTTTTCCCCTTAAAATCCATTCTTCTTCTCCTTATTTCTGTCGTCTCAAATTGGTTTTGTCATCCCCGGCGAAGCGAAGGCTCTTCTTTTACCTTCGCTTTCGCCCCGGGACAACTTATTCTATGAACAATCAACTTAAACATTTTTACTCTGATAACGGTTCCACATCCTCATAGTCCTCAGGTATTGCATCATCATTTATTTCATCCTGGGGCTTTTCTTCAAGCTCCTGAAGCAGGTCAAGATCAACATTATATACTATATCTCCTTCAGGATACATACCAAGATAAGGAAGTATCTCGGTCATTATCTCGGAAGTCATCCTTGTAGCCGATGAACTGCTGCCGGCTATCTCGGGATCATGTATTTCGTCGATTACGACATAGGTCATAACCTGAGGATTATCAACCGGTGCAAAGCCTACAAACGATACAATATACTTTTTCTCTGTTCTGGGTCTCTTCTGTGCGGTACCGGTTTTACCGCCCACAAGATATCCTGCTACCTTTGCGGGTGTTGCTGTACCGGCCTCAACCGTCATATACAGAGCCTCCTTGATAAAATCAGAGGTTGACCGGCTTACGGTCTCTCTCACCGGTGCTGTATCCTCACTTCTTACGGTTACGCCTTCTGCAGTCTTTATCTCTTTTACAACATGCGGTGCATAATACTCTCCGCCGTTTAATATCGATGCATAGGCTGCAGCAATCTGTATCATGGTAACGTTAAATGTTGTACCGAAGCTGCAGGTTGCAAGCTCTGTAACATTCAGTTTGTTCCTGGGGATTATGATACCGGTTGCTTCACCGGTCAGATCAACTCCGGTCCTTGCTCCAAATCCAAACAGATTCTGATATTTAAAGAACTTGTCAGCGCCCAACTTATCTGCAATCTCCATCAAAGCACAGTTACACGATTTCATAAGAGATTCTGCAAGTGAAAGGCTGCCGTGTCCGCTCTTTTTATTACATCCTATCTGCCATCCTCCTTTTTCGGTATAGCCGTTACATGTAAAATGATCTCCGGTAGTAATTGAGTTTTCCTCCAGTGCCGAGGCAACCGTTATAGTCTTGAATGTAGAACCGGGCTCGTAAGTATCAGATATGCAGAAATTTCTCCACATCTTATACATCTCTTTTGTCTTGTCCTCATCGGACATCTCTTCCAGTTCCTCTTCTGTATATAAGCCCTCTAAAGATCTGGGGTTGTTCAGGTCAAACTCATAATTTGACGTCATGCCGTATATCTCGCCGGTATTCGGATTCATTACTATGACACCGATGTTGTTGCACCCTATCTCTTCTCTGAATTTCCCGACTTTCTTCTGGATAATGGTCTGGATATTGAAATCAAGGGTGGTCTCCAGTGTATATCCGTCCCTGGCTTCTTTTACTGTTTTCTGACGATTGAGCTCGGGATCATAATAACCATACTCAAGACCTTCCACACCTGTCAGAGAATCGTTGTAATACTGCTCGAGGCCGTAACTTCCACCGTCCTTTGACATAAAGCCTATAACATGTGATGCAAAGTTTCCGTAAGGATAAACTCTTGAGTAATTTTCCTCAAACCATACACCCACTACGAATTTATGTAAACTCTTGTACTTGTTGAAATCCGAGACTCTGGCATATTCTATGTTTTTCTCAAAAACCAGATATCTGCTGTCGGGATTTGCATTTATCAGTTCAAGCATCTCTTCCTTGTTATAACCAAGTGTCTCTACCATCGCATCCAGCGTCGGTTCAATAAAGTAGTCATGTGAAAGGATTACATAAGGATCCAGTATAACATTGTATATTTTCTCGCTGCGCGCCAGGACTATACCGTTCCTGTCGGTGATAGCACCTCTTTCGGCTACCAGTGTCTGACTTGAATATGCCTGCTGTGAGAGTACTTTTCTTGCATATTCGTCTCCGTTTACATTATTCAGCCAGACAAGTCTTCCGATCAGATAGGCGCACACAAGTATTACACCGCCAAAAACGAAAAAAAGACTGTTCCTCATAACATCATTGAACTTCTTTTCTCTTTTTCGTCTTCTGATCAATCTGCCCTTTTGCATAGTCTTTTTTCCTTTACTGTCATACCTTAATAACGGTTTAATGGGTGAAGGAAGCTTTCTTCCCTCACCCAATTTATATATTGGAGAAAAACATTATATTTAGTTTTTCAGGGTCGGAATTTCGTGATACTGTCTTACATATCCGTCCGACGGAGTCTCATAATATATGGTATCGTTCTCCTTGGGATAAATCATGTTAAGCTTGGAAACCGCTACGGTGTAAATATAATTTCTGTCTGTCTCAACATCCAGATTTCTGATCAGCGCTTCGTTTTTGTTCTGGATATCTGTCAGCTCCTGTTTTGCAGCCTGAATGTTTTTGTTAGCCTGAGTTATGGCCGCCTTTGTCTCGATATATCCGTATACCGCATGAACTACCGCTACCAGTGCTACAACCAGCATCAGAAGCTCAATAAAACCGAAATTATATTTTTTCTTTATCTTAACTCTTTCGTTGGGTCTTGCAGAAGGACGGATGTCCCTGATGGGCTCTGCCTTTTTTCTGGGAGATGTTGATTCAAAATCATGCTCCGAATATTCTTCTGTGAAAAGTTCTGAATCCTCGAAGAAATCCTCTTCGTACTCTTCCTGAGCATCAAGCTTTTTGGCTGCCGATCCTACTACCTGCGCTGTTCTCACATTTTCATAGTAGTTTCTGTCATAACTGAATTTGTTTTTTCTCATCTCTGCCATGCTTTTTTCGACGCTCTCCGGCGCTCTCCCTTTCCGTTCGGTCATTGAACGATTTTATATTACTCTTTCGAAAACCCTGAGCTTTGCACTCTTGCTTCTCGGATTCTCCTCCATCTCTTCCTCCGTAGGAAGTATAGCTTTTTTTGTAAGGTGTTTTCCTTTGGATTTCCTGCCGCATACACATACCGGAAATCCCGGAGGACACACACACGGCCTTTCTGCCGTGTTGAAGGCTGCCTTTACTATCCTGTCCTCTAAGGAGTGGAATGTGATAATGCAAAGCCTTCCTTTATCATTTAAGAGGTCTATCATTTCTCCTATAGAGTTTTCCAGCACCTCAAGTTCTCTGTTGAGTTCAATCCTTATAGCCTGGAAAGTTCTTTTTGAAGGATGTCCTCCGGTCTCCCTGACCTTTGCGGGTATTGATGCTCTTATGATCTCATTTAACTCAAATGTGGTCTCGATCTTCTTTTTGCTCCGCGCTGCAACTATATGCTTTGCGATGTTTTTTGCAAATCTGTCCTCTCCGTAATCTCTGATTATCTTGAAGAGCTCCTGTTCACTGTAATCATTTACTATATCAGAGGCTGTCTTTACAGATTCCGTATCCATCCTCATGTCAAGAGGTGCGTCGCTCATGTAGGAGAAGCCCCTGTCGGGAGTATCCAGCTGATAAGAGGAAACTCCCAGGTCCAACAGTATCCCGTCGACCTTATCTATGTTCTGGCTTTTTATTATCTCGCCTATATTTTCGTAATTGCTTTTTACTATTACCGCTCTTTCACCGTATGGCTCAAGTTTTTTTGATGCAGCCTTTATGGCATCCGGATCCTGGTCTATGCCTATGAGCTTTTTTATTTCCGCTCTTCTTAACATCTCCGATGAATGGCCGGCGCCTCCGAGTGTACCGTCAACATATATCCCGTCAGGCTTCAGGTCCAGCTCTTCGATCACCTCTTCAAGGAGCACCGATTTATGTTTAAACTGTATGTCTTCGCTCATATACGAACCTCATCAGAACTTAAGACCATATTCTGTTGAAAGCTTTTCAACGATATCCTCCATGCTTTCCTCAGGAGTCTCTCCGTCAAGTCTTTCCTTGCTCCAGATCTCAACCTTCTTGCCTGCTCCTGTAAGCACTACATCCTTTTCAAGTTTCGCCAGATCAACCAACCCCTGCGGGATGATTATCCTGCCCTGCTTATCGGGCTCACATTCCTGCGCATTTCTCATAAAGAAACGAACAAGCTGTCTGGACTCCTTATTGATCGGCAGTTCATTAAGGCTTTCTGCGAATGATTCCCAATCCTCATTTTTCATAAGGTAGAGGCAGCCATCCAGTCCGGCGGATACCACGAACTTCTCACCAAGTCCCTCACGGAACTTTGCAGGCACAATAACCCTGTTCTTAGGATCAATCGTATGATTAAATTCACCCATGAACATGGCCTTTACCTCCCACTTCGTGTCACTATCCACCACTTTTCACCACCGGATGGTTTAATAATATAACATTATGAATAATAATGCAATACCTTTTTAGGTAAAATTTATATTTTTTTTAATTATTTATCAGTAATTTTGTGCAATATCCATATATTGTGTGTGAACATTCGTTCACCACAAGAATACCTTCCGTCAGGACAAATAAAAAAACGGGAATAGGAAGAATCCTTACCCGTTTTTATTTTGTATAATTATTCAATTGTACTTACAAAACTGCTGTTTCCGATCACTCTGCAGTTTTCTTGTCTTCAGTACTTTCTTCCTTCTCGGGAGCAACTGCTTCTTTCTTCTCTTCAGATGCTTCAACTACATCTTGTGCCTTGTTTTTAGGCTGCAGCTCAAGTACCATGGAAATGTTCTTGTATGCTTCGCTTCGGATGGCCTTAGTTCTCAGCACTATTATCAGTGTCAGTGCCGTCAGGAACAAAAGTCCCGAAAGCACCTGGGAAGCCGCAAGGCTTGTTCCCCATACAAAGAGCTGATCCATCCTGATCCACTCTATGAAGAATCGTCCAAAGCCGTACCCTGCCAAATATATAAGAAGTATCTCGCCGTTAAACTTCTTTCTCGGCCATGCAAAGAGCATGATTCCCAATACAAGCACATTCCAGAGTGACTCATAAAGGAATGTCGGATGTACCTGTATAAACTGTCTTCCGTCAGGGAGCGTTACCAGATTGTTTCTTATCTCCAGTATATTGTTCAGTATGTCTTCCTTACCTTCATACATACTGCGAAGAGCACTCTCAGAACAAAGTGCCGGGTTGTAGATGCTGCTCAGCGATTTATCTGTCACATCTATCTGCATCGCAAGAAATGAATCGGTATACTTGCCAAATGCTTCCCTGTTAAAGAAGTTGCCCCAGCGGCCTATTATCTGTCCAAGGATAAGTCCTATGACAGCAGTATCATAAAACAGACCGTAACGGAGTTTTTTTACCCTGCAGTAAACAGTAACTGTCAGTACAGCAGCTATAATACCGCCATATATAGCAAGTCCGCCGTTTCTGATATTGATTATCTTCCAGAAGTCTCCGCGATAATCCTCCCAGTTAAATGCTACCTCATATATTCTGGTACCGATGACAGAAAGAGGTATGGCCCACAAAGCACAGTCCAGATATATATCCGGGTTCTGTCCTGTCGTCCTGGCTTTCTTTCTCACCAAAGCCAGTGCCAGCAACATACCGCAGGCTATGATCAAGCCATAGAATGCGATATTAAATGTTCCTATAGCAAATCCTCTGGGCAAATTTGAAAGCTCCAGTCCCAGATTCGGAAAACGGACCGAGGTCTCATTTCCCCATAAACTCATATATCGTACCCTCCTATAGATACTCCATTGCTTTGCGATGGAGCCTGGTCAAAGTTTCCGTCGGAAACATTCGACATACCATGTCAAAGGTTCCGTCGCCATTGGGGACACCTTATGACTTTAGACATTGAATCTAAATAAAATCACATCTCCGTCCTGAACCACGTATTCCTTGCCTTCAGACCTTACCAGACCTTTTTCCTTAGCCTGGTTGTA
This sequence comes from Lachnospiraceae bacterium, assembly GCA_016287095.1. GTDB lineage: Bacteria > Bacillota > Clostridia > Lachnospirales > Lachnospiraceae > RUG11977. The sequence goes on along the minus strand of JAEEVK010000002.1, from coordinate 53,434 downwards.
GCCGCCGCATGCGATGAGGTTATCGTAGTTTACGACCTCGGCTCTGATAAATCCTCTTTCAAAGTCCGAATGGATCTTTCCTGCTGCCTGGGGAGCCTTTGTGCCCTTCTTTATGGTCCATGCTCGGCTTTCCTTAGGTCCTGCAGTAAGGAAGCTCATAAGTCCGAGCAGGTCATAGCAGGCAACGATAAGCTTTTCAAGACCAGATTTTTCTACTCCGAGATCCTCTAAGAATGCTTTCTTCTCATCATCCTCAAGTTCAGAGAGTTCCTGCTCAATTTCGGCACTGACTACAAATACACCGTCTCCGTCCTCTGCCGCAAAATTTCTTACAGCCTGTACATTAGGGTTTGACGCTCCGTCATCGGCAAGGTCATCTTCTTTTACGTTTGCCGCAAATATAACCGGCTTTGCGGTAAGCAGACCAAAGGAATCAAACATGGCCTGTTCTTCTTCATCGTCGGTCTTGAAACTCTTGGCAAGCTTTCCGGCCTCCAAAAGTTCCTTTAATTTATTGAGTAATGCAACCTCTTTAGCCAGAGTCTTGTTATTTGCTGCACCCTTTACTCCCTTTGCTATCCTCTTTTCTATAACCTCAAGATCAGCAAAGATAAGTTCAAGATTTATGGTCTCTATATCTCTGGCAGGATCAACACTTCCGTCCACGTGGACTATGTTGGAATCCTCAAAACACCTTACTACATGTACTATCGCATCAACCTCACGGATATGTGATAAGAACTGGTTGCCCAGACCTTCACCCTTTGATGCTCCCTTTACAAGTCCTGCAATATCAACAAATTCGATAACTGCAGGTACCTTTGACTCTGACTTGTATAAGTCTGTAAGAACATTAAGTCTTTCATCCGGTACTGCTACCACTCCGACATTCGGATTGATGGTACAGAACGGATAGTTGGCCGATTCGGCTCCTGCCTTGGTCAATGAATTAAACAGTGTACTCTTTCCCACGTTCGGGAGCCCCACGATTCCGAGCTGCATAGTAAAAAAATCTCCTTCCAATTATTCCTTAGCCTGTTTTTTATGGATATTGTTTATATCCTCAGTGCTTCCTCCGCCGTCGTCATCCTCAGCCTTAAAGAAGCCTCTGTCAACGAGTCTCAGGAACGCATCTACCACATCTTCGGTAAGCTGTGTGCCCGAAACTTCTTTTATGATCGAAACAGCCTTTTCGAAATTCATACGTTTTCTGTAAGGTCTGTCTGAATACATGGCATCAAATGTGTCTGCCACTGCAATGATCTGGGCAACTCTTGATATCTGGTCACCCTTTAGTCCCTTGGGATATCCCTTTCCGTCAGGTCTTTCATGATGCTGTCCTGCACCTACAGCGAGCTCCGGCATGATACTGATTTCCTTCAGAGCCATATAGCCCTGTGCAGAGTGGGACTTTATGATATTAAACTCCTGATCGGTAAGTTTACCCTGCTTATTAAGTACTTCCGGAGGTATGGATATCTTTCCTATATCGTGCAGCAGAGCAATATTTTTGTACTTCTCCACAGTCTCATCATCATATCCCAGCTCCTTGGTAAGCATCGCGGTGTACTCGGCAACTCTCTGAGAATGGCCGTTTGTATACTTATCCTTCATATCTATGGTATGTGCAAACGCCTGCGACATCTCATTGATAAAGATCCTGTTCTGCTCGTTCTTTTTCAAAAGAGCCTTTGTTTTCCTTTGGACAACAAACACGATCACACCTGCAAGCAGACCGATACCTGTGAGCAGTAATAAAAGTTTAAACCATGATTCCTCAAAAATCGATTTTGCCTTTTTGATGGTTATATCAAGATGGTTACTTCCCTTTCCGAAAGCATCCTGAAGTATCATTGTAAAATGATATGTGCCGCCTTCAAGATTGGTATAATGCACCTCTTCCATATCACTGCTGCTCTTTGTGATACGCTCTACCTCAAAGCCGTCAAGCCAGTATGTAACCAGAGGGTTAGTCAGCGAATATGTAAAGATGTGATTTCTGATAGAAATCTTGCTGGTTGAAGAAGGCACATTAAATACGCCCTTATCATCCGGATAGATTATCTCTCCGTCTGCTTCTATAAAAGGTACCGCCATCTTTATGTTGCTGATATCCAGTCTGGTTTCTTCTATATTTACCTTTGCCACACCCGTACTTCCGGCAATATACAGATCGCCGTTCTCACTCAATGCACTGTATGAGTTGGCAGTTGTTATACAGGGCAGACCGTTTGATATACTGAAATATACAGGATTGATCTCCTTATTGTCAAGAAGTTCCTTGACAGGAGTCACGTAGATACCGTTACTGCTGAGTATCCACATATCACCCTGACTGTTTTCATACATATCAAAGTTGTTTGAATAAGGGAACTCTTTTATGGTATTTATCTGATAGTCCTCGGTCATGTATGCTATGGAATTACTCGTGACTATCCAGAACAGATTCCTTTCGTCATCACGCTTTATCCTCATGACAACCTCTGAGGTTAATCCGTCCTTTCTGCCCAGGTTTCTCACATTGTGACCGTTTATGATATAAATTCCTTTACCGTCGGAGCCTATGATCATCTCACCGTTCTTTGCCTGGGTGATCGAAAGTACCTCAGTATTGCTTAAGCCCCATTTTTTATCGTATATCTCGGTTACTTCCCCATTATCGATCATAGCCATACCGCCGCTGCAGGCTGCCATGATCTTGCCGTCATCCCTTTCGTAAACGGTTCTTATCTTGTTTGAGGGAAGTATGCTGTTTTCATTGTCAAAACGTGTGACCACGCCGTTATCATAGACAACAAGTCCTCTGTTGCTATAGGTACAGAACCAGATCCTGTTTTGGGAATCCCTGATAATGGACCTTATTCTGCAGCCCTTGAGCAGCTCTATAAGATTTGTGTATGAACTGAATTTATCTTTAGGATCGGCAAAGGTTATGTCTATATTGTCGATAAGCTCGCCGCCGCTTATCACTATGAGTCCGTTACTCCTGCTGTCCTTTACATCCGAGCTCTGTACATCAGTGCCGATATACAGCATACCGTTGTGGATACAGGTTGAATTTACAACATTTGAATCCAGCCCGTATTTTGCAAATATATCCGTAAACTGGTTGGGCACGATTTTCATAATGCCCTGTCTTGAAGATGAAAACCAGAGATTGCCCTCATAATCCACCAGCATGTTTTCTACCGAGTTGTTAAGCGGAACGTTTTCAAGCTTATGAAATCCCGTATCGTTCAGTACTCCGATACCGTTATCTCCGCATACCCAGAGCTGGTTCTTAAACTTTTCAATGGATGCAACACATATAAGCGGCGATACATCTATCTTAATCTTATCCCTAAACTCACCGTCAAGCCTGCCGTAATATACCTCAGATTCCACAGTGCCTATATACACCCATCCTTCATTTTCGGGATCCGGCAGAACACAGTTTATCTCACCTATACCAAATGAACTGCATGGATAATATGTCACGCTTCCCTTATCTATGGTAAAGATATCGCCTTCTCTGGTTTCACCGTAGATAATACCGCTTTTAGACCTGCGAAGTTCATTTATATACTCATCGCTCAGCTGTTTTTCTTCAATATCCTTAAATTTCATGTCAGGACCGATAACATTCAGGCCCTGTGTTGTAGCCACATAGATATTTCCATCCATGTCCTCTGTTATCGAACGGACAGTAGCTGATTTCAGTCCGTCTTCGATATCATACATGGTAAACTCACCGTCTTCAATAAGGGCAACGCCCTTTTCTATAACAGCCAGACCGTTATCATTGGTACCTATCCAGAGTCTGCCCTTTGAATCAACAAACAGACTTACAACACTGGTGATACCGCTGGTGGACTCCATACGCTCAAAATTGTGTCCGTCGTATCTGATAAGTCCGCTGTAGCTGCCTATCCATATAAAGCCCTCTTCAGTCTCCGCTATGGCATTTGCCTCGGATGTAGGCAGTCCGCTCCTGTTATCATAAAGTTCACAGTAAAAACCGTCTTCGTAGGAAGTCGGATCTACCGCGAGCTCGTCATATTCTCCACCTGACAGGGTATTGCCGTATACCTGCTCCTGTCCGGGCAGCATTATCATACCGATAGTAAAAGCACATATCAAAACCAAAGCCGATAAACGCTTTAAATACTTCATATATGTCTCCCTTATTCACAATTTACGAGTCATTATTCTCGTAAAGCAGCTTTCTTTGCTGGAGATAAAAATATCTCATGTAATTCTTACTGGTTTCAACAAAGGATACTCCATAGGTATAATCAAAGTATCCGTGCTTATCCTCTATCACTCTGAGTATAACACCCCTTAAGAAAACAGGGCCTACTTCCGAATCTATCTTAAAGCTTACAAAAACACCCTTTGAAAGCTTTACATCCGATTCCACCGATGCTCCGCCTTCGCTTAGGTCCTTAAGGTATCCCTTACATTCTATCTCTTCATATTGCTCGTCCAGCATCAGGAACATGCTGTCAAGATTTGACACCGGAGTCATATCGTTTAGTTCCTGGTCCTTATCGTTTTTCAGGACCTCATATCTCATATTTATTACTTCACCGATCTCAAACCTGAACTGTGTTCTCCTGTTAAAGCCGGACCCTTCTGCCCCGGATGAAAAGACATGTAATCTGCTTCCGTCCCTTCTTCTGGCAACTCCCGCCTTAACATGCTCCCATTTCCAGTATCTGTCACCCTCGTGATAAATGATATCTACGATATCCTCTTCAGTAAATCTGAACAGGCCGTGTACACTGGCAATCGGAGAAACCCCGGTGAATCTCTCGTCACAGTACTCAACCTTGCTGTTGGTCTTATACTCAGAGCCTCCCCGGGTAATCAGTATTTCTATTACAGAACCAATCTTTATATCAGATAATTTCATCTATTACTCCAATTTTATGCATGAAGGATTTCAAGGAAATTCTTTACATTATCCGTTATATTTCCCCTGAATACACTGCTGCCGGAAACTATGACATTTGCACCGGCCTTAAGTATTGTATCAACATTCTTAAGCGTGATGCCTCCGTCAACTTCTATATCTATATCCCTGCCGCTGGCTTTAACCATGTTTTTTACATCTTTAAGTTTCTCTAATGTCTCGGGTATAAACTCCTGTCCCCCAAATCCGGGATTGACTGACATTACCAGGATCATATCCACATAGTTCAATACATATTTTAATGTAGAAATGTCTGTAGCCGGATTAAGTGCTACTCCGGTTTTGACACCCCTCTCCTTTATATGCTTCAAAGTCCTGTTCAAATGCGTACATGCCTCCTGATGGACAGTCAGTATATTGGCCCCCGCATCCGCAAACTGATCCACAAATCTTTCCGGTTCGGTAACCATAAGATGTACGTCAAAGGTCAGTCCGGTGCTTTTTCTGATAGAACTGATCAGGGGCAGACCAAAAGAGATGCTGGGAACGAAACTGCCGTCCATTACATCAATATGCAGGTACTCGGCACCCGCACTCTCCACTTTCTTTATCTGTTCGCCTAAGATAGAAAAATCCGCTGCCAGTATCGAAGGAGCAAGTTTATTCATCATCTGTCCAAAGGCTACCAAAGTAGCATTCCTTTCGTAATAATCTCAGAACTTATGCTTGTTTTTTAACTCATCAAATAAAACACAGTAATTCTCATACCTGACTTTGCTTACCCTTCCCTCTGCCACGGCTTCCTTTACCGCACAGTCGGGCTCAGATATATGATTGCAGGAAAGGAACCTGCATTTATCATGATAGGGTTCAAATTCAGGGAAGTAGTTTTTCAGCTCCTTGTAATCTATGCCTTCAAGATATATAGAGCTAAAACCGGGCGAATCACAAAGGTATGTACCGTTTTTCAGTTCCACCAGCTCTGTATGCCTGGTAGTCTGTTTTCCTCTGCCTATCCTCTCACTGAGAGCACCGACTTCAAAGCCGGCATCGGGAGCCAGCAGGTTCATCATGGACGATTTTCCCACTCCGGAGGGACCCGCCAGGATAGTTGTCTTACCCTCTAATACTTCTCTTATTTCCTCTATCCCTTCATTATTCAGAACACTAATAAATATAACCTTTACTCCTGACGATTCGTAATTCTCGGCCAGTATTTTCAGCCTCATATCGTCTGCGATATCCTTTTTATTGAAACAGAGCACTGCTGAAACCGACTGCTTCTGCATCATTATCAGGAATCTGTCAAGCAGGTTAAAATTGGGTTCGGGAGATGTTGCCGCAAACACCAGGAGCACCTGGTCAACATTTGCACAGGCAGGCCTGATCAGAGAATTCTTACGAGGAAGAACTTTCAAGACATTTCCTTCCGTCTCGCTTAAAATCTCAAAATCGACATTATCACCTATCAGAGGGGTAATCTTGTTTTTTCTAAAAATCCCCTTTGCCCTGCAGATATACCTTTTGTCATCCGGGGTTATAACCGTATAATCCCCGGCTACTCCTTTTATTATCTTACCTGTCATTTAACATCTCTCTAAAAGGGAAAGGGCTGTCACTAATAAAAGACAGCTCTTCCATATTGTCTATTACTTTGAAAATTTTAATCGTCTGATCCGCCGTTTTCCGGATCTTCAGGATCGTTATCAGCGGACTCATCTATAGGATCGGGAGTGTAATTTCCGTCTTCATCGTCTTCCTGATTATTGTTTCCGTCGTCATTTCCATCTCCGTTATTGCCTTTATCCTCGGGAGTAGGAGTAGGTTCAGTTCCGAGACTTACTACAAAACTTACCGAAGTACCTTCCTCAATATAAGTACCCTCTTCGACATCCTGACTGATAACTATGCCTGCGTCAAATGCATCGCTGTATTCAAAATCAATATCACCGATCTCAAGATTTGCATTTGTAAGCATCTTTTCTGCTCTTGCCTGTTTCTTTCCTACTAAGCTCGGACATTCAACTTCCTTTATCTCACGTCCTATGCTTACATGCAGTATAACCACTGAATCCTTAGGCAGCTGTGTACCTCCTTCGGGCTCGGTATAAATAACACAGCCTACAGGTACGGAATCACTGTAATCCTCAACACTGCCTGCCTGATAGCCCAGCAGTTCAAGCATCTCTATAGCAGCCTTTGCCTCATAACCGTTTACGTTCTTTAAAGGCTTCATCTCAGGTCCGCAGCTTAAGGTCAGGTTGATCACGGAGTTGGCAACAACTGTAGCATCCTTCATGGGATACTGTGCAGCAATCTTACCCTCTTCCACCTCATCGGAATAATCCTCATCAGTCCACTTTATCTGGAAATCGGGAGAAGCTGCCTTTAAAGTCTTCTCTGCATCTTCAACCGTAAGTCCTACTACACCGGGTACCGAAACAAGTACAGATTCAGCAGATGTAGGGGTAGGTGTAGGTGTTGACTCATCAGGTACCTTTATATTGAATGGTGTCTGATTCTCCTCTTTGGTGGGAGTGGGAGTATTGGGATCACCTGTACTTGCTACATTATTGATCAGATCGATCGGGCTCGGGGCATCCTCGGTAAAGAATATTTTCTTTGCGATCCAGAAAATAAATACCAAAAGTGCTAAAGCCGCAAGCACGCTGACTACGGTCAGGACCTTTTCAAGTCCGGAATCCATAGTATCAAGCTCTTCCTTTTCCCTCTTAACCTTTTTCCTGGTCTTTCTGTCACTGTAGGTAACCTGTCTCTCAGGTCCCTTTGCGGCAGTTTTCTTTATGGTATCCAGTTCTTCTTCGGTGATACTTCTTGTAGGTGAAGATGTAACTATGGCATTCGAAGGAATATTTACATAATCACCTTCCGGATTAAGTACCGAACGCTTTAAATCTACTATAAGCTCGCCTGCTGACTGATAACGTCTTTCAGGCTTTTTCTGCATACATTTCTGAATGATCTTGTCAACACTTAACGGAACCTCAGCATTGAGCTCTCTTACAGGTACTGCTTCACTCTGAATATGGAGCAGTGCTACCGATACGGAGTTATCACCCGCAAAAGGCACCTGACCCGAAAGCATCTCATACAGTGTAACACCCAGCGAATAGATATCGCTTCGTTCGTCACTGTATCCGCCTCTGGCCTGCTCGGGTGAAAGGTAATGAACAGAACCTATCGCATTCTGAGAAATGGTATTTGAGGTTGCAGCCTTTGCTATACCGAAATCGGCAACCTTAACTTTTCCCTCACGTGAAATAATGATATTCTGAGGCTTGATATCCCTGTGGATGATATGATGAGTATGAGCAGCTTCCATACCCATTGCTATCTGTATGGCTATACCCACTGCCTCTTTTACATCCAGTTTCTTTCTCTTTTCGATAAAACGCTTTAAGGTGATGCCTTCAACGAGCTCCATAACGATATAATAGAGTCCGTCATCCTCTCCTACATCGTATACACTTACGATATTGGGATGGGAAAGTCCGGCTACCGACTGCGCTTCAGCTCTGAACTTCTGCACAAAACTGGCATCTGTAGAATACTCAGGCTTAAGTATCTTTATAGCTACATAGCGGTTAAGCCTATGGCACAGAGCCTTATAAACATCTGCCATTCCGCCTGAACCGACCTTGTCGATTATTTCATACCTGTCACTGATGTACATTCCTGTTTTAATCATTTTTCTTCCTCTTAATAACCTTTAGTCCTCAATTTTGATCAGTACTACCGTGATATTATCCTTGCCGCCGTTCTTATTTGCATGGTCTATCAGAATATCTGCACTTAAGGCAAGATCATCTCTGTTTTCATTGATTATATCATATATTTCATTATCTGCAACCATATTTGATAAACCGTCCGAACACAGAAGTATGATATCTCCCTTTTTCACCGGTACCCTGAACATATCGGGTATCACTATCCCTATGGCGCTGATAGCACGCGTTACCACATTCTTCTTAGGATGGAATCTTGCTTCCTCCTTCTTTATCTCACCATTCTTGACCATCTCCATAACCAGGGAATGATCCTCGGTAATCTGACGAATGGTCGAGTCAATAAGGTAAAGCCTGCTGTCACCAATATTTAAAACATCCATTTCATTGTTTTCAGAAATGGTCGCTGCCACAAAAGTTGTACCCATACCTTCAAGTTCCGGATTATCTGTAGCCTTTATTATCAGCTGTTCATTTGTTTCCCTGATGGCATTCTCCAGGAAACTCAGCTTGCTTATGACACCCTTGCCGGCACTTCTTACCAACTCCACAAATTTCTCAACGCAAAAACGCGAAGCAAAATCTCCGGCATTGTGTCCACCCATACCGTCAGCTACGATAAACAGATTCGGAAGCAGACCTTCACTCTCCGTATTGGCATAACAATAATCCTGATTCATCTGTCTCATTATCCCGACATCAGTCCTTGCTGCCGCCTGCACCCTTTTCACCTCCGTTCGTCATATAACTACGTCTCAGCTGCCCACATGCAGCATCGATATTTTTACCTAATCCTCTTCTAATAGTAACATTTAATTTGTTTTTTTCAAGTATTTTTTTAAATCTTGCTATATCCTTCTCCCCGCTGCGCCTGTAATCCCGCTCCTTAACAGGGTTTACGGGGATCAGATTAACGTGGCAGTTTCTGCCCGAAAGCAGTCTGCCGAGCTCATTTGCACAGCTTTCCGAGTCATTTATCCCGGACATCAGGCTGTATTCAAATGTTATCCGCCTGCCCGTCTGTTCAAAAAAGTAATCACAGGCCGATATAATACCTTCTATATTATATTTGTTTGCCGAGGGCATTATCCTGCGTCTTAATTCATCATTGGGTGCATGAAGCGAAATAGCCAGAGTCAGGGCATATTTCTTATCGGCCAGCTCCCGTATCTTATCTATTATACCGCATGTGGATACCGTGATATTCCTTCCGCTGATGTTAAGTCCGTCCTTATCCGTAAGCATCTCATAGAACCTTACGAAATTATCGAAATTATCAAACGGCTCACCGCTGCCCATAACCACTACATTGGAAATTCTTTTGTTCTGGAGTTTCTGCATCATGTAGACCTGTTCAAGCATTTCTCCAGCAGTCAGATCCCTGACCTTGCCGCCTATGGTAGAAGCACAGAAACTGCAGCCCATCCTGCAGCCTACCTGGGAGGATATGCATACCGAATATCCGTGTTCATAGCTCATGAAAACACTTTCTATTACATTTTCGTCACCGGTAGCAAACAAATACTTAAACGTGCCGTCCTCGCAGTCCTCCAACGCCTTTACTTCGGTCAAATTATACAGGTCATACGAGTTTTTGAGCTTTTCTCTCAATGCGGCAGAAAGATTGGTCATCTCGTCCACAGACTGTGCCTGCTTTTTGTGAAGCCATTCATAAATCTGGACAGCATGAAAGCTTTTTTCTCCCATATGTCCTATCTCATCTTTAAGCTCGCTCAGGCTCAAAGACCTTAAATCCGGCTTCCTCTCCATCTTTCGCTCCTGCTTTAATCAAACCTTATTCAAAATACAGATCATCACTTTGTCCCCAAAGTATTTATGTACAGCGAAATAAAAAATCCGTCACTGTCATATTCACCGGGAAGTATCTGTATGAAATTATCCTCTTCTTGTTTTGCTTCTATACCTTCTGGGAGATATTTTTTTACAGGTAACGCTTCTATCCCCGATTGTTTGAGAAGGTATTTCACATTTTCCGTGTTTTCCTTCGGAGTCACAGTACATGTACTGTATATCAGGTATCCTCCAGGCTTTACATATTTTACCGCGTTTTTCAGGATACTTTTCTGAAGTCCGGCCAGCTCGTCCACCTTTTCAGGGGTTATATTATACTTTATATCCGGTTTTTTCCCTATTATACCCAGTCCCGAGCACGGCAGGTCACAGAGCACCAGATCGAATTTGCCTTCAAACTCTGTATTATAGACCGTAGCGTCGTTCTGCTTTAATTCTATATTGTCAAATCTGCACCGGTTAACATTTTCCCTTATCAGGTCAAGCTTCATTTCTGATATATCACACGAAGTGACCTCCATTCCTATATCGGCCAGGTAAAGGCTTTTTCCGCCCGGTGCGGCACACAGGTCAAGTGCTTTTTTACCTTTGACCGATCCTGCTTTAAACAGATTATCACATATATGTCCAACCAGGGCCGAGCTCATATCCTGTATTGTAAAAAGTCCTTCTTTAAACTCAGGGATATCTTCAATGCTGCCAAAATCATATAACCTGTAGCAGTTATCCAGATATCTGTTCTTTTCAGCCCGGTATCCGTCTATACGCTTTTCAAAATCTGCCGGTGAGATCTTTGATGTATTGATCCTGACAGACACTTCATTTTCGCTGAGGAAATAGTTAAAAGCCTTTTCAGTCCTGTCTTTTCCGTAAGATGAACAGAAAACATCAACTATCCAGTCAGGTACCGAATAATGCATGGATAAGGCTCCATCACTTATATCTTTTAAGAAATTATCCTTATTCCTGCATATATTCCTTAAGACTCCGTTTACAAACCCCTGAAGTGACCTGAAGCCACGCTTTCCGGCCAGCTTTACCGATTCGTCACAGGCTGCAAAATCTGTCACAGAGTCCATAAAAAGTATCTGATATACTCCGCTCCTCAAGATATTTCTTATTACCGGCTTTTGTTTTTTAACTTTTACGCTTGAAACACTGTCGATAACCCTGTCTATACTGTATGCCCTTTCCACGCAGCCTCTGACAAGTCGTGCCACAAAAGCCTTTTCACGCTTGTCCTCTATACCGTTTAAAGATGTAAGCAGGATACTGTGTAACGGCTTTTTCTCTTCGAGTATGCTTATGATGATTTCAAGTGCTATATTTCTGCTGTTCAATATCAAATCTCCGTGAAAGCTCCGTCAGTTATAGCCGTACCTCTTATAAAGTCCGATGCGGGCATCCTTTTCTTGCCCTCAAGCTGCATCTCAAGTACCTGGAGCGGACTGTCGGCAGTGCCTATAAAAAAGGCATTATCAACTATCCTTATCTGTCCGGGAAGTGCCTCGATCTTCTCTTCCGGGCTGCTTACACAGACCTTCCAGAGTTTAAGCATTTTCCCGTTAACAAATGTATATGCACCCGGCCAGGGTATAAGTCCCCTGATAAGGCTCTCTATCTCTGTACAGCTATGGTTAAAGTTTATTTTACCCATGGACTTTTTCAGCATACCTACATAGGTAGCCTTTTCGTTATCCTGGGGTATTCTCTCTGCAGTACCTGCCTCTATCTCATCGAGTGCCTTTAAAAGCACCGGTCCTGACATCTTGGCAATCCTGTCAAACAGGCTGCCTGCAGTCTCATCCGCATCCAGTTCGATCTTTTCCTGGAGGATCATGTCTCCGGTATCTATCCCCGCATCCATGTGCATAATAGTGACACCGGTTTCCTTATCCCCGTTTATGACCGCCCACTGTATAGGTGATGCTCCCCTGTATTTCGGAAGCAAAGAACCATGCACATTTATACAGCCGTATTTTGGCAGATCCAAAATGTTTTTCCTGAGTATCTGTCCGAATGCAACTACTACAATAACATCCGGATTAATATCTTTCAGAATACCGACAAAATCCTCACTTGATGCCTTTTCAGGCTGGAGTACCTGTATACCGGCCTCAAGAGCTATCTGCTTTACGGGAGAATAACTGATCCCGTTTCCTCTCTGGTTTGGCCTGTCAGGCTGGGTAACCACTGCCCGGATCTCATGACGGGAATCGATCAGGCACTTTAATACCTCTCCCGCAATGTCAGGCGTTCCCATAAAAACTATCTTCATGTGATCCCTTTCCTTATTCCTCGGTTCTCAGATTTCCCTCAACCTTAGAAGTATACAATATTCCGTCCAAATGGTCAACCTCATGCTGGATTGCCCTTGCCAGCAGCTCCTCGCCCTCAAGTTCAAAGAGCTCCATCTTTTCATTAAATGCCTTCACCTTAACCTTCATGGCTCTGGTAACCTGGCCACTCTTTCCGGGTACGCTGAGGCATCCCTCATCACCGGTCTGTGAACCTGATTTATCTATGATCTCAGGATTGATCAGAATTATAGGAGCATTTCCGTCCTCCGATACATCGATCACAACTATTCTTTTAAGGACTCCTACCTGTACGGCTGCAAGACCTACACCATTCGCATGATACATGGTCTCCAGCATATCTCCGATAAGCTGCTTTGTCTTATCGCTCATCTCCAGGATAGGTTTTGAGATCTTTCCCAGGATGGGATCCCCTTCTGTTCTGATATTCCTAAGTGCCATTTTCTATTCTCCTTCTGTTATAATTCTTCTAAATCGGATTAAAATCAAACTGCAGACTGACCGCTTTTTCAACGCTCTGTCTCTCGCCCAGTTCATCTTTTAAGATCACAAGTTTTCTGTAATCACTTGATTTTATGTAAAAAATCATCCTGTATACATCATTAAGTTTATAAATATTTGCCGGTGACGGACCGAATACCTTTATGCCTTCCTCTCCCAGCAATGATATTTCCTTATCGATGTCAGCCTTAACCCTGTCCGTTTCTCTTAAAAGTGCTCCTTCATCGCCACAGGCTACCATTATCTTCAGCATATTCCAGGACGGAGGATAATTCATAAGCTTTCTGAATGAAATCTCTTCATCATAAAAGCCTTTATAATCATGTACCGCCGAAGTCGTTATGGCATAATGCTCAGGATTATAAGTCTGGATAACAACATCACCCTTTGCTTCGCCCCTGCCGGCGCGTCCTGCTGCCTGTGACAGAAGCTCATAGGTTACCTCCGCACTCCTGTAGTCCGATGTATACAGCGACATATCCGCAAGCAGTATACCTACAAGTGTCACCTTGTGGAAGTCGTGGCCTTTTACGATCATCTGCGTACCCACCAGGATATCTGCTTCATGATTGGAAAACTTAGACAGTATCTCATCGTAACTGTCCTTATTTCTGGTGGTATCGGCATCCATCCTAAGGACCCGTGCGCCCGGAAATGTTTTATTTATCATTTCCTCAACCTTCTGTGTACCGGTCCCAAAGGATTTGATATACGGAGACCCGCATGACGGACAAGTTGTGACTGCCGGCTGTTCATATCCGCAATAATGACAGATCAGTTTTCCGTTATTGTGCAGGTTAAGGGATACATCGCAGTGCGGGCATTTTACAACATAACCGCAGCTTCTGCAGTTAACAAAGCCCGATAATCCTCTCCTGTTTATAAAGAGCATTATCTGTTCGTTTTTTGACAGTCTGTCGATCATCAGTGCTTTTAGCTTACGTGAAAAGATCGACATATTTCTCGCCTTAAGCTCATCCCTCAGATCCACTATATGGACACAGGGAAGCTCTGCTCCTCCGGCTCTCTTGGTCAGTTCAAAAAGCTTGATCCTGCCTGCCTTTGCAGCACTGTAGCTTTCAAGTGACGGTGTGGCAGATCCCAGTATCACGGAAGCTCCTTCCGTCTCGGCACGCCTGAATGCCACATCTCTGGTGCTGTATTTCGGAGACTGTTCGGATTTATAGCTTCCTTCATGCTCCTCATCTATTATTATAAGCCCCAGATTATCAAAGGGTGTAAACACTGCCGATCTGGGACCGATAACTATCCTGGTCTCTCCGTTTTTAGCCCTCAGATACTGATCATAGCGTTCTCCGGCACTCAGTCTCGAATTTATAACCGAAATACTGTCCCCAAAACGTTTATAAAATCTCTTTACCGTCTGATAGGTAAGCGATATTTCGGGGATAAGCATAATGACGCTTTTTCCGGAGGCTATAACCTCGTCTATTACCGACATATATACTTCGGTCTTGCCGCTGCCGGTGATACCATGTATCAGGTATTTGTCCCGTCTGCCGGCCTTGTAATCCGAAATTATACTGTCACTGATAGTTTTCTGTTCATCATTCAATGTTATCTCTGTCCGGCTTTTTTCTTCTTTCCGGTCAATAGCCTTTCCGAGGCTTGAACGGTAGGAGGTCTTGCTTTCAACTTTGATAACTTCGTCCTTTACCAGAGCATTTATCGTGGTAACCGCAATATTCAGTTTCTGGGTTACCAGCTCATATCTCAGTCCCTGATCATACTCTTCTATAAGCTCTTCCAAAAGCCTTTTCTTTGCGGTTGCATGTCTTTTTTCTGCCTTTTTAAGCTCTTCCTGCAGCCTTAAGACATCAACCAAAGGCAATATCTGTCTTTCGACCTTGTTTTTTATGATCTTTTTAACAGGGATAACACATTTCAAAGCTTCATTGGCCGTGGAACCGAACTGTTCCCTCATCCAAAAGGCCAAGGATATCATCCTGTCATCTATACCGATCTGTTTTTCACAGACCGAATCTATATCTTTAATCTTGGATATATCAATCTTAGGTCTTTCGGAGATACTGACCACATAACCGGTAATCCTGCGGTCACCCTTTCCGAAAGGGATATTAACCTTCGTACCTGCGACCACCCTGTCCTTTAAACTGTCGGGTATCCGGTACTGAAACGTCTTATCCAGAGACTCTATCGAGATATCGATTATTATATCTGCATATAAATCCTTATTTAATACACTCATTCTTTCAATATGTCTGCAATAATTTCACGCTCATCCATGTGGTAACGAACGCCCTCAATCTCCTGATAATCCTCATTGCCTTTTCCTGCCAGCAGGATGCAGTCGCCCTCTTCGGCATTATCTATAACATATTTTATAGCTTCACGCCTGTCAGGGATAGTGATATACTTCCCGTTTGCCCTGCCGACACCTATCAGGATATCGTTGATTATATCCTCAGGCTTTTCAAATCTGGGATTATCCGAAGTAACTACCGTAAGATCCGACAGTCTGGATGAAACCTCACCCATCTCATAACGTCTGTCCTTGGACCTGTTTCCTCCGCATCCGAAAAGCACAACGAGTCTCTTCGGAGAATAATCCCTCAGAGTATTGATAACGCTCTCCAGTGCCACTGCGTTATGTGCATAATCGATAAGCAGTGAGCATTTATCCGAAATCTTTACAGGCTCAAGTCTTCCTCTTACATGAGTTGAGGCTAAAGCATCATAAATGATCTTTGTATCCGAAGTAAAATGTGAGCAAACCGTTATGGCACAGAGGGCATTCATAACATTAAACTTTCCGGGGATTGAAAGGTAAGCCTTTCCCGCAAAATGCCCTGTATAATCAAATTCTATGCCCATGACACCGCCTGTAGTAGTAAGTGTCAGGTCGGATGCTTTCTCTATTACTTCAAACTTTTTAAGTAAATCACCCTGTTTGGGATCGGTATTGATACCGAAGCCCTCGATTTTTGCTTTACTGTCCTTTATCATGTCGGCAAAATGAGGATCATCAACATTTACTATAGCGCATTTGCACTGTTTAAACAGGAGTGATTTGCAGTACATATACTCTTCAAAGTCCTTATGCTCCGCTCCTCCGATATGATCCTTTGAAAGATTGGTAAATACCGCATAATCAAAATCTATGCCATAAACTCTGGACTGCTTTAATCCCTGTGATGAAACCTCCATAACCAGGGTATCGCACCCGGCATCAACCATCTGCCTCATATATTCCTGTATCTGGAACGACTCAGGTGTTGTATTATGTGTCTCGTATGTTTTATCCCCTATTACAATACCGATGGTACCGATAATACCGCATTTTCTGCCAGCACCTTCAAGGATATTCCTGATCATATAGCAGGTGGTGGATTTACCCTTTGTACCCGTAAGGCCTATGGTAGTCAGTTCCTTAGAAGGGTGTCCGAACCATGCGGATGACAGAAGTGCTAAAGCCTTTCTGCTGTCAGTCACCTTTACGAGCACTGCTGTGTCCGGTAGATCAAGTTCTTTTTCCGAAACGATAACCGTCGCACCTTTTTTAACCGCTTCTGCGGCAAAATCATGCCCGTCAAAGGAAGCGCCGGAAATGCAGACGAACAAAGAACCTTTCACAAAATCTGCCCTTGTATCGTATATAAGAGCATTTACTTCTGTGTCACCCTGTTCGGGAGTTATGTTACTTTGCAGGATATCATCGAATCCTAAGAGCATGTCTTTAAGCAATCTCATATCTACGGCCCCTCCCATACTTTTTATTTTTCACAAAAAGGCTGCCGCATCTGCAGCAGCCTTTATCAACTATTAAAGTCTTCTGTAAAGCTCCTCATACTGCTTAGCTGAATTATTCCAGGAGAAGTCTGTCTGCATACCTCTGTCTATCAACTTATGCCATTCACGCTTTTTCCCATAATATACCGATTTGGCATATCTGATGGTGGCAAGCATCTCATGTGCATTATAGTTGCAGAAGCTGAAGCCTGTTCCCGTATTCTCATATTCATTGTAAGGGATAACCGTATCCTTAAGACCGCCGGTCTCTCTTACTATCGGCACAGTACCGTATCTTAAGCTCATAAGCTGGCTCAGACCGCAGGGCTCAAACAGTGACGGCATAAGGTATGCATCAGCCGAAGCATATATCCTGTGAGAACGCTCATTGGAATAATAAATATTTGCAGATACTCTGTCCGGATACTTCCATGCGAAATGCCTGAAAAGATTCTCATACTTAGGATCTCCGGTACCCAGAACTACAAACTGTGTATCCTCGGCACATATCTCCTCGATAACGTAATCAACAAGGTCAAGACCCTTCTGGTCGGTAAGTCTTGAGCAGATACCGATCATAAACTTATCCGGATTTTCCTCAAGTCCGAGTTCTTTTTGCAGGGCAAGCTTGTTTTTAACCTTTTCCACACGATAGTTCATTACATTGAAGTTGTTAACTATCAGCGGATCCGTATCGGGATTATAATCATCGTAATCGAGACCGTTCACTATACCGCAAAGGCAGTTGGAACGTGCTCTCATCAGACCGTCAAGACCTTCACCGTAGAAAGGCATCTTGATCTCTTCAGCATAAGTGGTACTAACCGTCGTAACATAATCCGCGTAAACGATACCGCCCTTAAGGTAGTTGGAATCGCCCTTATATTCAAGCTTGTCGGGAGTAAAATAATAATCCGAAAGACCTGTTATCTCTTTTACGACCTTCTTGTCCCAGATGCCCTGGAACTTGAGGTTGTGAATGGTCATAATGGTCTTTATGCCCCAGTAAAACTCGTTGCTCTGGAAGCTGTCATGAAGAAATACAGGGATAAGACCCGTCTGCCAGTCATGGCAGTGTATGATCTGGGGCTTAAATCCGATAACGGGCAAAGCCGAAAGCACCGCTCTGCAGAAAAATGCGAATTTTTCAATATCCTCATATATGTTTCCGTAAGGAGCAAAGCCCTGGAAATAAAACTCATTATCTATGAAATAATACTTTATTCCCTCATACTCGGATTCAAAGATACCGACATACTGTCTCCTCCAGTTGAGGTCCATATAAAAATGTGTGATATACTTCATGGATGCCTTAAGCTCTTCCTTAATGCAGGTATACTTAGGCAGTATGACTCTCACATCAAATTCATCCTTATTCAGATACTTAGGCAGGGAACCTATAACGTCTGCAAGACCTCCTGTCTTTATAAAAGGTACACCCTCCGATGCAGCAAATAAAATGTTTTTCACGCCCGTACCTCCTTTTTTCTCTCATCTGCCAGTTTTTTCATTTCCTCGGCAGACTCATAAACCTTGTCTGTCAGTTCAGCACCGCCTATAAGTCTGGCAAGCTCATTCTTTATTTCTTCATTATCCAGTTTGTGAATACTGGTCTTGGTTTTTCCGCCGTCTACCTGTTTTATGATCTCATAATGGCTGTCCGCCATTGAAGCTATCTGAGCCAGATGCGTAATGCAAATTACCTGATGTTCCGTGGCAATCTTAGAAAGCTTTTCCGATACCTTCTGAGCCGTCCTGCCACTGATGCCGGCATCTATCTCATCAAAGATCAGAGTGCCTACGCTGTCCTTTCCCGCCATAACGGACTTTATGCCAAGCATAATACGTGAAAGCTCGCCGCCGGAAGCAACATCCATAAGAGGTCTTGTCGCCTCACCCGGATTCATCGACATCATAAATGTGCATTCATCCCTGCCGTTGGCGGAAAAGTTTTCTTTTTCAGAAATATCTATAACAAATTCGGTCTGGTTAAAGTTCAGCTCTGAAAGAGCTTCTCTTATCATTTCCTGTAACTTTAAAGACGCATTCTTTCTCTTTTTTGTCAGGTCCTTGCAAAGAGCCGTAAGCTCTTTTTCGGAATCCGCAAGATCTTTTTTAAGCTTATTGGAATAACCCTCGTAATCGGAAAGTCTTTCCAGCTCTTTCTTTGCGTCGCCATAATACTTATTGACCAGCTCTATCGAAGCTCCGTACTTTGACTTTAATTTACTGATAAGATCGAGCCTGTCCTCTACTTCTTCCAGTTCTCTGCTGTCATCAGGTAGGGATTCCTGAAAATCACTTATATCACGGATGGAATCACTCAGGATACTGTCAACATTTGATAGTGCATCCGTCATACCGGCAAGCTTATCATCGTACTCCGATATCCTCATGAGAGCTCTTATGGCTTCAGAAAGGCTGTCAGATGCGCGTCCGTCACCCGAAAGAGCCTCATAAGCTTCTCCGAGACCCTCTGTTATCAGTCTCGCATTTGCCAGGAACTTATGCCTGTCCTTAAGGTCTTCTTCCTCGCCTTCCTTCAGGGCAGCCGTATCTATCTCGTTTATCTCATACTCGAGCAGATCCTGTCTGCGTTTTCTGGCCTGTTCGTCATCATTAAGTCCTTCAAATTCTTTTTTCAGATCCGAAAACTTTCTGTATTCATCCTTAAGCTTAGCCTTTAGATCGATGATCTTCTCGCCTGCAAACTCATCAACTATGGCCAGCTGGTTTTCTTTTTTGAGAAGGGACTGATGTTCGTTCTGTCCGTAGATATCAATCAGGACACCTGCCAGCTCCTTAACAAACCCTGCTGAAGCCGTCTCACCGTTAACCCTTGTGACGCTTCTGCCGTTATTCAATATTTTTTTAGATACCACTACCTCGTCAAGTGCCGAATATCCCTCTTTCTCCAGAAGGTCCTTAGCCTTTTCGGATATGTCCGTAAAGGTAAGCTCGCTCAAAGCGAAATCTGTGTCATTCCTAACTATATCCTTGGGTGTCCTGGCTCCCAAAGCCATATTTAATGCCCCAAGTAAAAGAGATTTTCCTGCTCCGGTCTCACCGGTAAAGATGTTAAGATTATCGGCCAGATCTATATCAGCCTCATCAATGATCGCAAAGTTTTTTACATGGATATTGGTTAGCATAATCCTCCAAAAGAAACCTAAGAATGTCGGCTTTATTGTGGTAAAGTGATAAATAAACCCTATATATAGTATATTTTATCATAAAGCAAAAATTTATGCAAGCAAATCAGATTAATTTATATAACATTTCACAAATTATTCAAAAAAGCCGTAAAAAAATAGCAGGGTCGTTAAATACCCTGCCAAAAAACTTCAATTTTAATCATTCATCCCAGTTGTGATATACGTTCTGTACATCGTCATCATCATCAAGAAGATCCAAGGTCTTGTTAATGTTCTTAATATCTGTCTCATCGGTCAGTTCGACCCATGTCTGTGGGATCATGGTGACATCAGCTTCAAGCATGGGAACCTTGGCAGCCTCTAATGCTTCAAGTACCTTAGAGAAATCATCGGGATCAGTGATGATCTCATAGCTTTCCTCTTCGTCATTGAAGTCTTCTGCGCCTGCATCAAGAGCTACCATCATGAGCTCATCTGCATCCATCTCGCACTCTTCCTTGTCAATGATGATCTGGCCTTTTTTGTCAAACATAAAGGATACGCAGCCGGGTGTACCTACGTTTCCGTAACCCTTTGTAAATGCATTTCTGATATTGGCTGCTGTACGGTTTTTGTTATCTGTAAGAGCTTCAACTATGATGGCTGTACCCTTAGGTCCGTATCCCTCATATGTTACTGACTCGTAGTTTACTGAGCCAAGATCACCGGCAGCCTTCTTAATGCTTCTGTCGATGGTGTCGTTAGGCATATTGTTAGCCTTAGCCTTAGCAACTACGTCCTTTAACTTAGAGTTATTGTTGGGATCAGGGCCGCCCTCCTTAACAGCTACGGCAATTTCTCTACCGATACGGGTGAAAATCTTACCCTTAGCTGAGTCGTTTTTCTCCTTCTTGTGCTTAATGTTTGCAAATTTTGAATGTCCTGACATTGCTATATATTTCCTTTCCTAAATAATTTCAAATTTACGATTATCAATATTTATATCACATCTTGCTGTCAGATGTCAACTTACGAATTTTATCAGCCACTTTAAAGGTCTCTTCAACGGTCCTTACCGCACAGAAAATGGTGTCATCCCCTGCTATACAGCCCACAACTCCTTCAAAATGCATCGAATCAACTGCGGCAGCCACTGCCATCGCCATACCGGCCACAGTCTTTAATACCAGAATGTTCTGAGCCGTATCGACTGATACAAGTGCATCATGAAAAATCCTGATATATTTGTCCGAAATGTCTTTATTATTGTTCTGATGCATCACGGAATATTTCTGTCCGCCATGATCATTTGCTATCTTGGTCAGCTTCAGCTCCCTGATATCCCTTGAAATCGTAGCCTGGGTTACATCATAGCCTGCCTCTTTAAGCAGATCCATCAGATCTTCCTGAGTCTCTATGTCATTGTTGCTGATTATCCTTAAGATAGCATTCTGTCGCTGTGATTTCACGGTTCACTCCTCCTCGGCCTTTTTGGCACATCATTATCCGTTTAATTTCAAGTTCAGCACATTAAAATAACTTTGTCCGGGAAGCCTGATAAATTTAGCGACAGTCTCGGCCTGCTCCACATCTATATAATCACCTGCGTTAAGTCTTACCGCCATCTGACCGTCTATCGTGGCGAAGCTCTCGGTATCCTGAAGTTTTTTCTTTTCTCCGACCACGATCCTGACCTTATCGTCTCCCGATACGACTATGGTCCTGGAATTAAAGGTATGTGGACATATCGGTGTTATACACATCAGCTTCGCTTCAGGAGTTACGATCGGACCGCCCGCCGAAAGATTATAACCCGTGGATCCCGTAGGGGTTGAAACCAGACATCCGTCTCCGGAATATGAGCCCACAGCCTGTCCGTTAACAATGACATCGGTCTTTATAAGCCTGGATAAACCGCTCCTTGTAACCGTTACATCGTTTAAAGCGAGACAGGTACTCTTTTTCCCGCCGCTTGAAGATGTTACCTTGAGCTGCATCCTGTTTTCTATGGTGAAATTGTCCTCCACAAGCTCTTTTATGGCATAATCGATCTGTGATCTTTCAATGCACGACATAAAACCGAGTGTGCCGAGATTTATGCCGACCATGGGGATTTCTCTTTCACCTATGGCTCTTGATGTTTCCAGTATAGTCCCGTCTCCGCCGAGCACGATCACGCATTCACAGCTGTTAAGAGCTTCCTCATGCTGAGGTCCGAAGGTCTTTATGTTTTCAGGAGAACTGTTAAACTCTCCGTTCAACGGATCTCCGAAAGAAACACTGGTTCCTCCGTATTCGGAGATAAGCGTTTCAATTCTCTTTGTAACTTCAAAGCATTCGTCCTTTGACTTATTCGTGATGATGCAGAATTTCTTCACGCTGACCTCCTTCTTTATTTAGGATTTACTTTATCTGTGATTCAACGGTGCCTGCTACAGCCTTGATACATTCCTCGATGCCTGCAGGATTCTTTCCGCCGGCCTGAGCCATATTGGGACGTCCGCCACCGCCGCCTCCTACTATAGGAGCAATAGCCTTGATAAGGTTACCTGCATGAGCACCCTTGGCAATAGCATCGTCGGTAGCCTTAGCAACCAGATTTACCTTGCCGTCAGCTTCGGATACAAGGACAGCAATACCTCCGCCCATCTTATCACAGAGATTATCCGAAAGATCACGAAGACCGTTCATATCAACTCCGGGTACCTTAGCAGCAAGTACCTTAACTCCCTTAACCTCTACTACGGAGTCAAGTACATTGCCTAATGAATCCTTTGCCAGCTTAGCCTTTAACGACTCAAGCTCCTGAGACAGAGCCTTATATTCAGCCATAAGATGCTGTATCTTCTCTATTAGCATAGCAGGCTGTACCTTAAGAGTAACAGCAGCCTTATTTAACTGCTCTTCCTGCTTTTTGTAATATGTAAGTACGTTTGAACCGGTAATAGCCTCGATACGTCTTACGCCTGCAGCTACACCTGATTCTGAAAGGATCTTAAATGAAGATATATCACCGGTATGCTTTACATGGGTACCGCCGCAGAGCTCCTTGGAGAAATCACCCATTGATACTACTCTTACAGAATCGCCGTATTTCTCTCCGAACAGAGCCATAGCACCGGTCTTCTTAGCTTCATCGATGCTCATAACATCAGTCACAACAGGAAGATCCTTCTCGATATTTTCATTTACGATAGCTTCAACCTTCTCGATCTGCTCTTTTGTCATAGCCTGACCGTAAGAGAAGTCGAAACGTGTTCTCTCGGGATCCTGGAATGATCCGGCCTGATGAGCATCATTGCCCAGTACCTCACGGAGAGCTGCCTGGAGAAGGTGTGTTGCCGAATGGTTCCTGCAGGTCTTTGCGCGGTTTTCTTTATCAACATTTAATGAAACCTTATCGGAGGTCTTAAAGCTGCCTGATACGACCTTTCCTACATGAGCGGTTCTTCCGCCTGCCACATGGATGGTCTCGGTTACCTCAAACTTAGAGCCGTCACGTCCGAGTATTTCTCCGATATCTCCTACCTGTCCGCCCATTGTACCGTAGAAGGTTGTCTTATCGGTAATTATAGTTCCCTCTTCACCGGTCTTAAGTTCATTTACAAGTGCGTTATCACCTGCCATGGCAACTATAGTACCGTCACAGCCCAACGCATCATATCCTAAAAATTCACTCTTTACAGACTCGTCAAGGCTGTCAAATACACCCTGTCCTGTGAGCTTCTGCGAGAAGTTCTTGCCTTCCCTTGCCTTCTGCTTCTGTTCTTCCATAGCATCGGCAAAACCCTTTTCATCAACCTTAAGACCCTCTTCTTCAGCAAGCTCCACAGTAAGCTCCAGCGGGAATCCGAAGGTATCATACAGATAGAAAGCTTCTTTTCCGTCTATCTCCTTGCTCTTTTCTGTTTGCTTTGTGTCAAGTATTTTCTTAAATTCCTTTAAACCGTTTTCAAGTGTTGCTTCAAAACGCTCGATCTCCTTACCGAGTTCTGTAAGGACAAAGTCTTTATTCTTGAGTAATAAAGGATAACTTTCCTGATATACGGAAATAT
This sequence comes from Lachnospiraceae bacterium, assembly GCA_016287095.1. Classification (GTDB taxonomy): domain Bacteria; phylum Bacillota; class Clostridia; order Lachnospirales; family Lachnospiraceae; genus RUG11977. Next base: position 29,203 of record JAEEVK010000002.1, on the reverse strand, counting down.
AGGTTTCAGCTACCTTTAAGATATTTTCCTTCTTAAGTCCCAAAGCTCTGGCATGTCTTACCGCACGACGGATAAGACGGCGAAGTACATAGCCTGCGCCTGCATTGGAGGGAAGAAGCTTCGCCTCATCACCGATAAGCATAACAGCTGTACGGGTATGATCAGCAAGTATACGCATTGATCTGGTAAGCTTCTCATCGCTCTCATACTTGATGCCGCTGGCTTCCTCAATATAAGAAATAGCCGGTGCATGAAGATCGATCTTATATACATCATCAAAACCGTTTAAGAACGCAAGATTTCTCTCAAGTCCCCATCCGGTATCAACATTTTTCTGCTTTAAGGGTGTAAGTGATCCGTCATGATGCTTTTCATACTGCATGAAAACATCGTTACCGATCTCGGTGTACTTTCCGCAGTGACATCCGGGCTTACAGTCGGGACCGCAGGGCGGAACGTCCTTTACATAGAACATCTCACTGTCGGGACCGCAGGGACCGTACTCAAGTCCCCACCAGTTATCCTCAGCGGGCAGATAGAAAATATTCTCCTTCTTAAAGCCCGATAACTCTCTGTATTTTGCACCCTCTTCGTCTCTGGGAGCATTCTCGTCGCCCTCGAATACTGTAGCTGCAAGATGGTCAGCATCAAAACCGAAAAGCTGTGTCAACAGCTCAAAGCTCCACTTACATCTGTCTTCCTTGAAATAATCACCCAGACTCCAGCTGCCCATCATCTCAAAGAAGGTACCGTGGCTCTTATCACCTACGGAATCAATATCATTGGTACGAACACAGCCCTGTACGTTACAGAGTCTGGTGCCCATGGGATGCTTCTGTCCTAAAAGGTAAGGCATAAGGGGCTGCATACCTGCTACATTGAACATAACACCTGTCGAACCGTCAGATACAAGTGATACCGCTCCGCAGTCCACATGGCCTCTTTCCTTGTAAAAATCTATCCAAGCTTTTCTAAGCTCACTGGCTGTAATTTTCTTCATTTCTGTTTCTCCATTCAAAAATCTATTACTCGAGTGCCTTCAGGAACTCTTCGATCCTGTCAAGTCCCTTGGTTATATTCTCCATGCTGGTAGCATAGCTCAGACGGATATGTGTGTCAAAACCGAAGTCCTTGCAAGGGATAACCGCAACTTTGTAGTCGTTAAGAAGGATATCTGCAAGTTTAAATACATCGCCGACCTTCTCACCTTTGTACTTGAGTCCGAATGCTTCACTGACATCAACAAATGCATAAAAAGCACCGCTGGGCTTGATGATGGAAGCGTGGGGCATCTTGCTGATCCTGTCATACATATAGTCACAGCGCTTAGCAAACTCCTGGCGCATCAGCTCTACAGTTTCCTGAGGTCCGTTCAGAGCCTCAACACCTGCTTTCTGAGCTATGGAGTTGGGATTTGAGGTCTGGTGGCTCTGGATGCTTCCGATAGCCTTTGCGATCTCAGGTGCAGCACCTATATAACCCAGTCTCCATCCGGTCATAGCATATGCCTTTGCCATACCTGAACATGTGATAGTCCTCTTATATATCTCGTCATTAAAGGAAGCGATACTTACTACTTCCTCATCCGTATAAACAAGGTTTTCGTACATCTCATCGGATACACAGTAGATATCCTTCTCAACTATAACCTTAGCTATAGCCTCAAGCTCCTCTCTGGTATAAATCATACCTGTAGGATTGTTCGGGGAATTAAGGACAAATGCCTTGGTTTCGGGAGTACAGGCCTCTCTCAACTGCTCTGCGGTGATCTTATAGCCGTTCTCTTTAGAGCAGCGGACATAAATCGGGATACCTCCGGCAAGCTTAACCATCTCCGGATAAGAAAGCCAGTAAGGAGAAGGTATGATAACCTCATCACCGGGATCTAAGATAGCTTCGAAAATGTTTGTCAATGAATGCTTTCCGCCATTGCTGATGACGATCTGGTTAGTCTCATAGTGCAGCTTGTTAAAACGGGCAAACTTATCGCATATTGCCTGCTTTAACTCTAAAATACCGGATGCTGCAGTATACTTTGTAAATCCTGCGTTAATAGCATCAACAGCCGCATCACATACATTCTTGGGTGTAGGGAAATCAGGCTCTCCCGCGCCAAAGCTCACTACATCGACTCCTGCTGCCTTCATCTGCTTTGCCTTGTCGGAAATGGCAAGTGTGGAAGAAGGTTTAACCGCCATTGCTTTCTTAGATAATCCTGTCATAGTTCTCTTTCCTTTCTATATATGGAAAATTCCCCAATAAAAATAGCCTTTAGACAATTCACAGTTTATAATACAACTTTCTTTGTCTAAAGGCAAGATTTTTTTTCAAAACATAAAAAACTTATCGGAAGCCCCCGTATATCACGGTTTTATCCTCTTTTGCACTGGTCGGCGGAGACGGATTGCCGTTACTGTCAAATGTAGATCCGGGAAGCCTCAGGATTATGACATCTCCTTCATCTATGGTAAACTTTTGCCCGAAGCAGTCCGTCTTACTGCTAAGACAGCCTTCCGTCTTCCACATATCACACATGCCCATATCGACATTTGTCTTTTTGTTTGCATATGTCATTATGAGTTTACCCGAAGCATCGTAGGCCCCGATTTCCAAGTTCACGATTAAGTAACCCTTTTTCTTCCAGAAGTCCTCCTTAAAAGTCAGTCCTCCTTTTCTCTCTATCAGTCCTTCTACATCCTCATCGGCAGCTGTGCAGTACCATTCATTGGGAAGTCCCCACTCAAACTCCCATGTACTCTCATTCTCGTCATTTCGTATTTTACAGGCTTCTACAGCACCCTTTATCTCAGATACATCCGTCCCATATACCTTTACTGCCTGTCTTCCGTTAAGATTTTCCGTTATGTAGTAAAATGTCGGTACTATCAGGATATGTGCATCCGTATCCGACATAGTATCCCCGTATGTCTTAAGTTCAAATGTCCATGTATATCCGCTTTTCAGCATCCCACCGGCAGCATTATTGGGACTATCCCCATCCACCAAAGGCAGGACTCTTTTGGTATCTGATATCTTACGGTGCCCCAGTTTATCCTTTAGCCCGGTTAAACACCTGTAACCTCCCGATTCAAACACACCTTTCCAATCAGGTGCATCCGAATTGATATTTTTCAGGCACAATCCATATATTTTTCCTGACACCGTAAGCCCGGCTTCGGCATAGGCCGCAAAGCTACCCGTATCAGTGACAGCTGCCGATCTTATCGTATAATCCCCTTCAGCGGTATAATCAGGTACCCGGTAAGGGTTATTAAGCATATTCCAGGTGTTGGCCGGCAGTCTTTCTCCATCCCCGTTAAATACATCGAAAGGGAATGAAATCCTGATATCGTCACCATAATTGGTTACTGACAGACCTAAGTCCTCCGACATTTCGCTTCCCAGAACCACATGGGCTTTATCTTTAGCGGCATCTATGTACTGTACATACTTGAGATTATCCGTCAAAATATCTAAGGATATATCCCCCCTGGGAGTCGGTGTAGCTGTTATTACCGGAGTTGGAGGTTCTGTTATTAATGGAGTAGGTGTCGTATCACCTGTGTCAACTGTCGATATGGGTGTGGGTACAGGTGTAGGTGTATAAGAAGGTTCGTCACCGGTAGGACCGGCAGGAGGAGTTATAACAAAAATTTCTTCCTCATAATATGTAGGGCTCATGGTAGTCATCTCATCCACATAAGCCGGTATATCCGTTATCATCCTAGTCTGTCTTTCAAATGGTACAGGGATATTCAGGCAATTCATTTGCGACTCATGTGTAGCCGATGTATTGTTCCATCCCACCTGCATCAGATCCGAATACCTGTAGTAAGGGCTATTATTCTTCACATTATATTTGGTGTGCCAGTCATCGGACTCACTGCCTCCGGTAACTGCAAATACATGATGTATATAGATATTGCTCTCACCCTCTATCCCGGCTTCAAGCAAAAGATTTTCAAATATACTCCCGTCCATTACATATGTGGTCATGATATACCCTTCATCAGTAGCAGCGGAATCATACCAATAAAAGTCGCCATTCTTTCCTGATTCGCTTTCTCCCACAGAAGAACCAGAAAAACTGACCGTGATGCTTTTACTGTATTCCCCGGACTTTTGAGAAAGATAACGCAGATCATCTGTAGTATCTGCCATCTTCAAGGATACAACAAAATATTGTGTATAATACCTTATCCCGCTTTTGGAAGAATAATGCCGTCTTTTATAGTATACCTTGTTCTCACTTCTTTTATAGCATATATCAGCATTCTCTCCGAGGCTGTATGATATTTCCTCAGCATCAGCTTTAACATTTATATTCCCCGGGATTATCAGGCCGGTTATCATGATAAGTGTTATAATAATTGCCGTTACTCTTCGATCACGCATTTATAAATCCTCCTATTCCCCTGCAGATCATTCTTTCAGGAAAGGAAATTTTACTAGCCAGGGGTATAAACCTGTATAATCTATCATAATGCTCCTCTCAGTATTGGTACAGCACAGACTGCCATAGAAATCCGCACATCCGCTAGTATTTACATAATAGTCGAGCCACTCTCCCAGCTTATAATCCAGATATAATGATCCTAAAACACTTCTTGTAAAGCATGTACCCGGTTCATATCCTTTTTTTACCGGATATAGATATCCATATATATCCTGGTCGGTTCCCATTGTTTTTCCAATTTCTGTAGGGATGTCGGATATGACTCGCATATGGGCATAAACCTTGCACTGATACTCACCGTTATACCAATAAACAGACGATCTGTCGGCCGCAACCAGGTCACACTCGATTATGGTTTTATTCTCTTTGCAATGCTTTATATACTCGTCTATTTCTTTTTGACTTAAATATTTTTTCATCACATTAAGCCATTCATCATCCTTCTCTATGGTCCTATAATCAACGTTTAATGCAAACCTATAGAACTCCTCGGAACTGGTCACCATCTCATTCGGTACTATATTATTCCTATAGGTATCCGTAAAAACATTGTTTGAATACGGGAATGCCTCACCGGGGTACTCGAGGCTGTTAAATTCTTCTATTTCATATGGGAATACAAAGGAAAAACTGGTCTTCTCCATCCGTTCTTTCAAACTGTCAGCTCCAAGTCCCACACCTGCATCAAAAAAATTTTTGTTTGTCATCCCGTTAAAACCGGTTTCATAGTAGGCATTTGGGAAAGAATCAACAATATAAGGGTATAGCTCTGCGTTACACGGCAGTTTTTTGGTCTTTAATATCTGATAATCCGGTGATAAAAGGAATCTTTCAGAAGGATCCTTTAAAGATTTAAACAGTTTATCCGCCTGTGAAACAGTAATCTTCTTATGCCCTTTAAGAGTTCTCAGATGTGAGTACTGCTTTGCACTCCCCTTGATAAAGCCTCTGATATACCCTTCGGCTTCACCGGCTCTCTCAGCCTTTTTTACCTTGACTATATCGCCTATCCTGTTTTTAATACAGAAATCGATGCTGTCAGGACTAACCTGTGTACCATATATCAGTTCATCGGCTCTTGCTACTATCCCCAAAGCCTTTGCCAGTGTAATATTCTTTTTATAGTTTCCGGCCTTATCCTTCACTATACCGGCTTTTATGGCTATGGCCAAATTAACGGCTTTTTCCTTTGATAATTTAAAGTTTTTTATATACTTAGTATACTGTTTTTCCGTGATCTTTATATTCTCAAGCAATTCCTTTGCTTGAAAGGTTTTAGAGACTTTTAATATTTCTACGACTTCATTTATAAAATCAAAGCCCTGCACCTTTTTACCGGCAGCCTCAACTCTCATATTAAACGGAAGCAATACGGAAAACATACAGATCAGTATGATCATTACTGCAATTCTCTTTATACGGCTCATGTCACGACTTCTCCAGTTATATTGATTGATTTATTTATCTATACATTTTCTGCAAGGTCTTGCACCGAGCATGGCACACCCCTCTTTTGAAAATACCGTGAATTCTTCATCTTTTGCATAGCTGCATCCCTCCATATGGTAAATGTTATCCTTATCAATTACAAATCTGTCTCTGTCAGACACAAAAGCCGAAGATATCATCTCCTCTTCCGGCTCCCATGAAAACGGATCGCTGCAGGTACATAAAAAACCTATCTTACCCTGCGCAGGTGTATCATACGGCAACAGGTCTGACTTGGCATAGATCATATCAGTACCGGTTGCATCGTCCCGGACTCCCCAGTATATATAATATCCGCTTTCTAAAAACATCGTAAACGAAGCAAAGTCATCCTTAACAGCATTCCTTTCCGATACGTTATCCATAATCCCCCAAGATGCATACAGAGAATAAAAGAAGGCATCGATCGCACGCTCTCCGATTTCATCAGTATAATTCACCCCTGCAGCTCTAAGCTCACATGCGGCTGCTTCTGTTGCCTTTTCCACTGACTTTTTGTAAATTAAATATTCCTGTTCATTATTTGCCCGTTCTTTAAGCTCTGATTCTTTAATAATGACGATCATCAGAGCAAAGGTTACAAATATTATGGTAAAATGATATATTTTCATGTAATAACCCGTACCTTCGACAGAAACACTCCTTTTTTATCCGAAATGCTTAAGGATAAAACATCATTCTTCTGCAGTTCAAAAAATCCGTTTCTTTCGATTTCAGACTCTATGGCAGACATATCTATCAGGCTTTCAAAGCTTATTACTCCGGTATCCTCTCCTGTTTTCTCCACATCAGATATACTACGCTTCACCGATATATAGATTTGGTAATATCCAAACATTTCAGACATCTTTAATCCTAAACAGTCCATTTCTTTCATTCCTATACATCTCGTGTACTGGGCTTCACTGAAAAAATCCTCCACTATGCCATAAACCACATGATCACCGACAGCATCTACCCGGTCAAATGCCCAGTTTACCGGAAAAATAAACAAAACAACCAACAGTACCAGAAAATCAAATATCTTTCCTAACGAATCCATTTTTCTCCTGCTCCGAGCATCTTTTAATATATATTTTTAGTTCTTCCGCAAGCGAGTTTCTGCTTTTGTTTCCCCTATAAAAGAGTTTCAGGTCGTCTTTTATCTGCTCTTTCAACTGGTAAGGTACTTTCTTATAATCTCCATCTTCTCCGATATAACGTTCGATAAGCATTATCTCGTTATATAATCTGCCCGAATTAAACGAGATCACTTCTTTCAAGGTCCTGCCGTCAGATGTTTCGCTGCCAAAGATATTCATAAATGCAAGTGACAGGTTTGCAATTCCGGAGGCAGCAAAAATCAGCCTTATAATAAGGTTCTCTGACAATATGAACATAACCGTTCCCAGCACAGCCGACAGTGTATTCGCTACAATCCCTCCTGCAATTAACGGCACCGGACACTTATCCGGATCATCATGATACATAATGCACTGCCCTATAGGTGCTTTTTTTCTGTATGCAAAATGCAACTGCTTATCTACTTTTTTAAGGCAGACGCCAAATAACTCTATGAAATAAAAATGATATCCTGTAATAAGCCCTCCTATGAGGTGCCCTAACTCATGAATTATAATGCCAGATATGAACAATTCATAATCTCCGTTCGTTTGCTGAAAGCTTCATGCGTATATTCATCTATATCTTTGACGAGCATGATAAAAAAAGCTACGGCTATACAAAACAATATCACTGCAATAGAAATCTCTATCGTCTCAAGAATACTATCCATGTATAAAGCCTCCCGTAACAATTATTTCGGGCCCTGTATATGTCTCCCATAATATATTGGCCATTTTTTCGCCTAAACAAACGGATTTAGGTATTACAAATACAGATATCATCCGTTTTTTTAAATCTATCACTCCGAGTCCTTTTTCAAGTTCATTCAGGATTTCTTCGGAATACATGACCTCGATGGCAGCTTCGTTTCTTCCATGTATAACGGTTCCTATTTCTATCTCAATATCACATATCTTTCCCGATCTTGAAATAACCGAATTTAGTTCAATGACATCATCAGCCTCTAACGTACCTTTAATTTCTATATGAGACATAAAGTTTTCAAGAGCATACCTGATACAATTTTCACTTCTTATAGCCTCATGATTTCCCATGTGCTTCACTGTCAGCAGTACTGTCACCAATATTGCCAAAAGACATGCCGTCACTCTGCCAAGCATCACTTCACCCGACTGTTCTTCAATGCTGTGTAAACTCTATGTTTACCACCAGGCCATTGCTGTTTTTATATACCTTTCCCCTGTAAGAAGCATTTTCATTAATATGCGCCTTATTGGTGATGGTACTTTCCTGAGTTGATCCCGCATAACTGTTTCCGGACGGTGTTATAGTTTTGTTTTCCAATGTAGTCACAGCTGTCTTATTTCCTGCGTTACTGTAGTTGGTACCCGTTGTATCCTCTTTTGTTATTACGGTTACCGAAACATAGTCGGTCTGACACATTTCATTTATTACCGAAATAACCTTGGAACCTGATACATCAAGCCCGTCGTACATAGTTGCACTGATCTCGGAATAATCACTCATAAGTTGGGTATACTGGGTAGTCCCACCGTTTATTGTGCTCTTTGAAGAATTCGCCATATATAGTGCCAACGCTGAAAGCATGACGGCTATTATAACCGTCACTGCGAGCACTAAGCCTTTTACACCAATTTCTACTTTGTTTCTGTAATACATATCAATCACCCTTTCTTGTAAATATAATTTCCGTCAGTATCTCGTTTTTATTTTTTACCACATTGCATTTCCACCTGGTTGAAGGCTTTATATATTCACTGCTCTCATAATCTCTCAGTTTCGTCAACGAAGATTCCTCAGAATATGTTATAGAAGCAGATCCGTTTTTTAGCGTTATATTAAGTCCTTTACCCAGTTCCTTTTTACATACATTCAGTACATCCGAGCCGCTCACCTCCATCCCGTCCATATCCAGGATATCCCCGTTCTTCAGATTTTCAGTCCGTTCGTTTATCATTTCCGAAGAAATATTAACCATCTCCTGAGCAGATTCAAACTGGTTTATCATTACTGATATCAGTACTACGGTTAACACCACACCTGCCGCAAGCAGTAATGCTCTGGGAGCTATCTCGATACAATTTCTTGTCATTTTATTCATTTTGTAACATCTCCATATATCATTACCCCATCATGCTGATACCGGCCTGATATTCATTAAATATCTGCATAGACCTTATCATAAAAGGACATAGCAGATATCCGAACAGTATCACGCCTCCCGGCAGCACCGAAATCATTGCTCCGAGCAGACCTTCGTTTTCCAGATTTACTTTTCTTTCAAGCTTTCTGTTTTCGGTAAAATTCTCAATCTCCGACGAGATTTCCTCAAATGCATTTTCAAGTCCCAGTTCGTCCGCCATTAGAAAGCAGTCGACAATTCGCCTAAAAGGACTGTACCTCTCTGCTTCATACAATTTCCTTAATGCTTTCTCATCCGATATGTTAAATTCATTAATGCACTGCCTGATTGCAGGTTTAAAAATTTCCGAAAACAGCTCCATCTCTTCAAGCAGCGAAACAACGGTAATACCTGGGATACTTTTAAGCATATGTATTATGCTCTGAAACTGCATAACCTCATCCTGCATTCTGTTCTCAATAAGTGCTTTTCTGAATGAAAGTGCCGCACCCGGAATAGCAAATCCTAAAACAGCAAAGATAAAGCAAATGATAATATCAGAAACTCCAAACATTTCCTGTCTGTATTTATCAATCCTGGTAACTATCTCCTCCGCTGCCTTTAAAGCAACCGAATCAGTACGGATATCCCTATCGGAGAGCAGCAATTCTTTTATACTCTCAACACTGTAGTTACCTGTTTCACAATAAAAAGCCGTGATCTCGGGTACCATTCTCTTTATCGCAGTCATCTGTCTCGTATCCGTGACAGGTATGCTCTCCTCTAGTACAGATATATCACTTTTATAAATATTTCGGGACTCTGCATGTCCGATACAGAGTGATACCATAGTCACGACAAAAAAAAGCATGAAAAACACTGCTTTGTGCAACCAAAAGCTCTTTACCGTATATGGCTCGCATAACCTTTTTATGCGTTCTTCATACCTTTGGGACTTCTTGGGGAAAAATCTGATAAAAAACAATGATATTCTTTCTCCTATAGAAGCTTTAGCTATTTTCCCAGTGTAACCTAATTGATTTTTTTCGAGATAGTTTCCGAGTTTCAGCCTTACAATAGCCCTGTAACAGATAAGTGATATAAAGATCAGCAACAGCTTAATCCCCGAACCTGCATATCCATAATAAAACAGATTAAGACTCGGTATAGTTGATACTCCCCACATGGCAATATAAGGAACTGCTACCGCAGGTAATGTAGCTGTCAGGACCAGTCCTGAGAATCTATGCTGTCGCTCTGATAATAATCTTAAATCCTCCCCCGCATCCATCTTTATCCGCATACATGACTCAAGGAATACCGAGTTTCCGTTTTCGCTCTCATCCCCGTTTTCTTCCACAAGTCTTGCCAGTGTTATAAACAGTTTAAGATATTTATGGTAACCCGAATTAACATACCGATTTACTGCCTGATAAGGATCAGGAGCCGAAAGCACCTTCAGTATTTCACTTATATGTCCTCTGATAATTGGTTCGGCATCATTTTCAGCGTCCACCAACGCATTTCTCACAGACCCGCTTTTATAATAATTGTGCCTCAAAAGATTTAAAAAATTTTCAAATGCCTTCAAAAACTTTATCTCTGTCTTTATACGGGATGAATACAGTATCTCAGAAGAAAAGATATATATCAGATATGCAGAAACTATAAAAGAAAACAGTGACGGATTCGTTCCGAATATAATAAGTACCACAAGTCCAGCCATCCCATAGATTTTCAAGAGACATTTTACCGCAATGCCCGAACACTCTGCAGAATCCCAAGGATAGTACAGTCTGTATGGTCTGGTAAGCCGGTTTAAAAATGGGATAATTATCTTGATATGCTCCAGGAAATCATACAATGCAAAGCTTATATTTCTATAAGTTATTTTTTTTCTGACAAACAGGTCTTCTTCCTTGCTTTCCTTTTTCAAGCGGCTCCTCCTCCCCTAAATAATTGTCCCGCTATCTCTTCTGCCTTTTCATTACCCAATACGGATTTTATCAGAAACCATGAATACTCTGAAATATCATTACATTTTTTATATGCTTCCTCTTTTTTATCAAACTCTACAATATTATTTAATTTATATAACCTTCTGTCCGTACTCCTTGCATAATATTCCCTTGTAGCTTCATTGATGTCGTACGGATATTCACTATCCCTGTACGGGATTATCTCGGTAATTCTTTCTATATAAAATCTTCCCTCAACATCGTGAACCATATGTATATCAAAATTCAGTATATCCACTACCTGTTTTTCAGCTATACTCACATTGCTTATACCAAATTCGGATACCAATGCATTTCTCAGATATTCGATAAGTTTATCCGTGCTTTCATGATGCAGCGTGGTAACAGCCATCCTGGAACCTGATTGTGCCACCTGCACATAGGCACCGGCTATCTTTGGTTCATTTACCTCTCCTACTATCAAAATATCAGTATCCATCTTTTTCGTACCGGTAATGATATCATATATTGTATAGTCTCCTCTTTCCTGCATCATATGTATGTCACGTTCAGGATAAACATTATTGAGATTGAGCTCAAAAGAACTTTCTGCAACTCTTATGGTATAACCCGGATTCATAAAGCCTACCAGGGATTTTAAAAGAGTTGTCTTTCCCCCGCCCATCGGGCCGGAAATACAGTAATTCATTTCCCCCATAGTGATCAGTTTCAAAAGGTTTATTACCATATCCCTGTTTTTATGTACCAACAGGGATTCGATTTCCTTAGCATTTGTGGATTTGAATTTTCTGACATAAAATGTCCATCCGTCAGATACGGGCGGTCTGGCTGCAACTATTCTTGAGCCGTTTTTTAAGGTTCCATGTATAACCGGATTCTTTCTTGATAAAGAGGTCCTGATATTATACCTGTATATGTTCTTAACAACTCTTTCAAGATTTTCCTCACAGCCAAACGAAAGGAACTTCAGTCTTATCAGCTTACCATGAAGAACACAGTATATGGTATCATAATTCATGCTGTTTGCTTCCGTCTCTGATGATTCCAAAATATCAAGATAGTTGTATTCCACCCTGCTCTTTCCGCCTACCCCGCCAGAGACACCGTCCACGGATTCATCCATTATCAGTATATCTGCACAGTCATGTCCGTATAGCTTCTGGTAGCATCTCTGCACCAGCATTTCAAGTTTATCATTGTAGCTGCCATAGACCCCTGTATTATAATATGCATCCTCTATATCATCTTCTGTTATACAGTATGCCGTACCCTTTCCGGTTTCCTTAGGTATATCCCAGGAAAAGTCCTGTGCCATATGTAAAAATGAAGCGGGCCCGTACTTTTCGTAATACTGTACATACATATATTCAAATTTATCCTGAGCACTCATAAATGAGGGATTATCAAAATGTATGATCTTATTAATGTTTTTTTCTCCGATACCCATACGATTTTGCAAAATCTCTTTCAGGTACTCCTTTAAATACTCTCTGTCTCCGGCATCTCCAAGACACGCCTCCCTTATGGCATTCTTTAGCCTGTTCTGCTGTTTTTCTCTTTTTAATGTTTCGGTTCTGTTTAAGCCCAGTTCCGAATAATCACTGTTTAAAACCTCATTGACGATACGCCTGCATTCTTCAAATATATTTTCGGGTTTAAAGTATACCTCTTCCTTATCCATACCGTCTTTTTTCTTTATATTCCCTCTGTCAAATAAAAGCAGGAGTATGATTGGCAGCAACAATAATAATATTGCGAGAATAACACCGGTCATTTAGTTTCATCACTCCTTGTCCATTCCATCTTTCTTTCCCTTATAAAATCCATAAAGATACTGACCGTTTTTCTAAGGTTTGTAAAAAAATACCCGTTTGCCATCTCTTTATTCGTATCTATATTTCCGGAGATATATTTCATTACCTTTTCATCACATATAGCATCCATATAATCAGCATTATGAGGAATAAACGAAGAATTCCTTAAATTCATCTTATTGTATAATGTTCTTAAATTATGCATATTATATTTGCTGTCACAGTCATAATCGTTAAACAGGTAAAACACTTTACTGTCTTCAATCAACCCATTTTCAAAAAAACTGTCCAGAAAATCTCTGTTTTGTCTTAATGACACAACAACCGCATCACACTCATCAATGATCCTTATGGACATCTCATTGTCACCGGAATTTGTATCGATAAGCACCATATCATAGTATTTCTCAAGGCATGAAAAAATATGCACAAGCATATTTCTTGCCATATTGTTTTCAAAACCTTCCCTGTTATGGATTTTTGTACCTGCAAGCAGATAAAGAGTTTCATTGATTTTTATCGAACAGTTTTCTATCTGTTCTTCCATGATATTTCCTGATTTAAAAAATCTTATCAGAGCATCAACTCCGGTATCCCTGAAAAAATCACCATTTCCGGCATTGCCTAAGAGCGGTCTTTCGAGATTGTTCAGATTATAATGTGTCTGTGTGACAATGGTTTTTTCCGAATATATAATAGATATTGCCGCAGCCATGGCTATCAGCCCCGACGATGTCCCGGTCCCATGCAAAGGGCTCCAGAATGCTATCTTCACTGTTTCCTTCCCCTTTTCGCTTTTTTATATGCTTTTTTAAGTTCATTTTCCGTACTTTCACATGCAGATATTGTTAAAAGCTTCTTTATCACTTCTTCCATCTGTTCCGATATACCGGATAAGCCTTTCTTTTTTCCCCATCCCATAAGATATTCTGTCTTTAGATCCCGCTCCGAGATAGTTAAAGCAAAAATTTCCTTAAAACCGATATTTTCAATCATTTCATCGTAAAGTCCTTTTACAGCCCCTGTATAATTTCTGATTATCAGTACATCTCCGCTTTTTATTGTTGAATTTTCAAGAGCTTCAAAATGCCTTTTGTGTTCATCTGTCACAACTATCACTGTCGAACCGGTATCAGTTTCTCCCTCAAAATCATTGAGATTTATTACTATGTCATATTCACCTGTCCGTTTTTCGTATGTATAATGTGCAAACCCTGCATCGAGTATTTCTTCTTCCGGATCTATTCCCTTTATATGAGGCAAATATGTATAGATTACATGTTTCTCCGACCTGTCACATACAAGTGTCCGCACACTTAACTCACCTAAAACTGTCAAAAGGTAAATCACTATATCTTCATATCCTGTACCGATAAAGCTGATGGTCTTTGTATTTAATCCCATATGCTTCCTCCATACTCTTCAGGCAGTCCCGATACCGGACCGTTATAATCCTCCGTTACTTCAACTTCATCTCTTGTATATTCTTCATTATAGGATAATAATTTTTCTTCCAAACCGTCTCTTTCACTATCATTTATCACTATGGATATTTCATTTATGTTGGGATTTGTTTTGATCAGATTTTTGATATTTAAAGATGGAGAATAATTAACTATTGAAATGTTTTCGTCACTGTTATAGTATTTTGTTAGATATACTTTTGTTCCGGTATAAAGTATTTTATCATGTTCTGCCGAATCCAGCAGTAAAAGTTCTTCTTCCGTAACAGGTATGATGACAGAGCCTCTTTCCCTGTCAATGGCGATGATCTTTTTATGAGACGCAGTGATATAATCCGAACCGTCTATATATCTGATCCTTATATCCACATAATCTCCTTCGGATATGTTTGAAGCCAGAGAGATAAAACCATATTCCGTTTCCCTTACTTTTTCTACCTTAATCGTCTCTTTTTCTTCTTTTATAGTATTATCTGTTTCATATTCTGTCTTTTGAGACAAAAGATTTTCAAGCTCGGTTATCCTCGTTAAATACTCTTTCTCACTGTTATACTTTTTAAAAAACATCCAGATAACCAGGCAAAAGGCAATACTTAATAAAGCTACGGCTATAAGAGCCACAGCCAGTTTTCCCTTAAGCCCTCCGGACATCTTCCTGATCCTTTTTGACATCAGGGCACAAAACCTCCTTAAAGCTTAACATAAAAATGTGGAAAATATGATGAAATATCAAAAGATTAAAGTTTTTCAAGAGTTACCGAATCTCTTAAGATGGAGATAGTATACACTATTAATTTAAATTTGTAAAGAGAAATTTCAAAAAATAATTCCGGTTTTTATTACTAATTAATTAAACCTCATCAGTCAGTCCTCGAGGGCATCGACACAGCGTGCATCGATGCTCTCAAGGAGAAGCCTATATAATTACTCAAGTTCGATGGTTCCGGGGGGCTTAGAACTGATGTCGAAAAGTACGCGGTTTACTCCACGGACCTCGTTGACGATACGGCTCATAACTGTCTGGAGAGTATCCCACGGGATATTTGCTGCTTCAGCGGTCATGAAATCGACTGTACGGACAGCACGGAGGACTATGGCATAATCATAGGTTCTCTCATCTCCCATAACACCGACCGATCTCATGTTGGAAAGTGCTGCGAAATACTGATCAGGTTTCCATGTGGGCCATTCTCCGTTTTTCTTATAGTAATCCCATGCTGCTCCATCCACTTCTTCACGGTAGATGTAGTCGGCATCCTGTACTATACGAACCTTATCTTCGGTAACCTCGCCTACTATACGTACTCCGAGTCCGGGACCGGGGAAGGGCTGACGGAACACGAGCTTCTCAGGTATACCGAGCTCAAGTCCTGCCTGACGTACCTCGTCCTTGAACAGGTTACGGAGGGGCTCTATGATCTCTTTAAAATCCACATGCTCGGGCAAACCGCCTACATTATGGTGGGACTTGATGACAGCTGATTCTCCGCCGAGTCCGCTCTCTACAACGTCAGGATAAATGGTACCCTGTGCCAGGAAATCAACCGCACCGATCTTTTTTGCTTCCTCTTCAAAGATATTTATAAATTCCTCACCGATAATCTTTCTCTTTCTTTCGGGCTCGGTAACTCCAGCTAACTTATCATAATATCTCTTCTGTGCATTAACTCGAATGAAATTAAGGTCAAAACGTCCTTCGGGTCCGAATACCTTTTCTACTTCGTCGCCCTCGTTTTTTCTAAGCAGACCATGGTCTACGAACACACATGTCAGCTGCTTTCCGATGGCTTTTGAAAGAATGCCGGCAGCTACAGATGAGTCAACTCCGCCGGAAAGTGCCAGGAGTACGCGGCCATCACCGACCTTTTCACGGATTTCTTTTATACTGTTTTCAACGAAAGAATCCATCCTCCATGAGCCTGAGCAGTCACAGATATTTCTGACAAAGTTGTAGATCATCTTGCTGCCTTCGGGAGTATGAAGCACCTCGGGATGGAACTGGATACCATACAGATTCTTCTCAGTGCATTCCATAGCGGCTACAGGTGTATTGGCAGTATGTGCAACCGAAACAAATCCAGGTGCAAGTTTTGAAATATAATCAAAATGGCTCATCCAGCAGACTGTATGCTGCATTACGCCCTTGAATAACGCTGAGTTGATATCAACATCAACCTCGGTTTTACCATACTCTCTGGACGATGCACGCTCTACCTTACCGCCTAAGATATGGCTCATGAGCTGGGCACCGTAGCAAAGTCCGAGCACAGGCACGCCAAGTTCAAATAGTTCTTTTGAACATGTAGCGGCATTTTCCTCATAGCAGCTGGAAGGACCGCCTGTAAGGATGATACCCTTGGGCTCCATTGATCTGATCTTGTCTAAGGGCGTTTTGTATGAGTATATTTCACAATATACGTTGCACTCTCTCACACGGCGGGCTACCAGCTGGTTGTACTGGCCACCGAAATCTATTACTAATATTTTTTCCATATTACTCTTACCTCTCTCTCATCTTATACTCGGGGTCTTCGTCCATCATCTTGAGCATGATATCGGCAAATTTAGGATCGAACTGCTGGCCACGGCCCTTGATGAGTTCGTTTCTTACTGTTTCCTGAGTCATGTAGGTACGATAGCTTCGGTTACTGGTCATAGCGTCATATGCATCAGCAACTGCGATGATCCTGGCCTCCTCGGGGATTTCCTCACCTTTAAGTCCATCAGGGTATCCTCCACCGGCAAATCTTTCATGATGCCAGTGAGCGCCTGATGAAAGCTCGGGCATTTCTTTGATATTGCTTAATATCTGGGCTCCGATAGCGGGATGCTTCTTTATGAGATCAAACTCTTCGTCAGTTAACTTAGCCGGTTTATTGATAACAGCATCGGGCACACCGATTTTTCCTACATCATGCAGCAGTCCCATCATATAGATATTGCTCTGATATTTTGCGGAAAAACCTGCACGCTTTGCGATTTCCCTCGAATATTCAGCCACACGGCTTGAATGACCGTTTGTATAGCTGTCCTTTGCATCTATCGACTGAGCCAGTGACTCAACGACATGCAGGAACAGTACTTCATTTTCTTTTGTCTTACGCTCTACCTCCAGATACAGTGTCCTCTGGAGCCTGATAAGTTCTACGATGTGACGTACTCTAAGTACCAGTACCTCGGGTATGAAGGGCTTTTTGATAAAGTCCATAGCACCTAAGCTTAAGCCCCGAGCTTCAAAGGATTCGTCATCGTTTGCGGTAAGGAATATAACCGGAATTTCGGATATTTCAGAGCTCTCCGCACGGAGTCTGGTCATGGTCTCAAAGCCGTCCATCTCGGACATTTTAACATCCAGTAGGATCAAGTCGGGTTTATTGCTCTTTACAAAGGTTAAGAGTTCTTTTCCTGAGTTGAGCAGGGATACCTTCATATTGTTTTTGGTGAGTATCCTCTCGGCTATCTTTAAGTTTAACGGGTCATCGTCAACTACGGCTATCCAGAGGGTCTCGTTATTTTCTCCGTTCAGCTGCTCCGGCTCGATACCTTCTACCTCATAGGTAATATTAACTAAATCACCGTTTTCCTTATGCCATGAGCCTTTTATACCGCCTATAACCTGGGATATAGCAAATTCCTTGATATCAGTCAGGAACACGAATACCTGGTTTTTCCTGTAGCGCATGACAAGGTCGCTCTTACGCAGGGACTCTTTTACATGCTCAAAAAATTTATCGCAGATATCATAAAAATGCTTATCTTCATCAGGTGCTCCGGCATCATTATCTGACGGAGGAGTTATGGTAAACAGAAGCTTACAAGCATTGCGGTTGTATCGCTTTAAGTAACGCATGATAAAGCGGTATACATTAATGAATGCTTCTTTTTCGAGAGAAAGCGCCGAATCTGGAATATTTCTCTCCGACAGGATCATCGAAAGTGCTTTAAGCCCTGTAGTGTTTGCCGAAGAATCGTCGTCTGTTTCATCATCCTTAAACATGGCAAAACCATGCTTGTCCTTCTGCTTTACACTGTAAAGTGCCTTGTCTGCAAGAGAAAGTGCATCGGTATAGTCAGCCTCCTCACCGCATACATAAATAGCACCGATGGAAACTCCAAGCGGTATCTCCATATCGGGTCCCATAAGTTCCTTCGCCCGGTCTGTCAGCTGTGTGTTTAAGTTAGTACACAAAGTGCCTATTTCTTCTTCCGAAGTAAAGTCAGGTGCAAAGGCTACAAACTCATCTCCGCCGACACGTCCCATAATACTGTTTTCAGTAAGGTTAGCCTTGAGGATTTCAGCAAATGAAATGAGGACCTTATCTCCCATATCATGACCATAGATGTCATTTACAAGCTTGAAGGAGTCAAGGTCTATCATCATCAGATAGCCTTCAGTACGCTTACACTCAACTCTCAGTTTTTCGTTGGTGGCTGCTTTGTTGAGGAAGCCTGTCAGTTTATCGCGGGTAGCTTCATCCTGGAAATGGTGGAGTTTTTCCTGCTTTTCAAGGATGTTGTTTATACGCTTGACAAGTATCTCGGGTTCGAAGGGTTTCCTGATATAATCGGATACACCTGCCTCAAAACCACGGCTCTCTGTAGAGGTCTCTTCGTCTGCGGTCAGGAATACTACCGGGATCTCATCAAGCCCCAACTCATTTTCCAAGGCACGGAGTCTGCGGAATGTCTCAAAGCCGTCCATCCCCGGCATCCTGATATCAAGCAGTATAAGGTCGGGGCTGTTATCTTTTATAAATGACAGGAGTGCCTCGCCTGATTTGAGCGCGGTAACTCTTTTATTATTTTTGCTCAAGATGTGACCCGCAACCTTGAGATTTGTCATGTCGTCATCTACTACAACTATCCAATTTGCCATGTTTTTTCCTCAGTCTTTTTCTGTTATTTCTGTGTTTTTATGTTTTAAAGATCCTTCGCTAAAAACTCGACTTACAGCAATCAAGTCATAGCTCAGAATGACAGGATTGATAAACCTTTTATATACCTATTTATATCTTTTTATATAACAATCCAAAGGTCCCGGGGCCGCAGTTAAGAGCGATGACCGGGGAGGCTTTGTGGAAGATTATCCTTTCAAAGTCAGCCTTTTTCTCTATCTCTTCCTTGACTATGTCAAGCTCTGCCTGAGTCATGCCTACATAGGTCACAAACAAGAGGCTCTTATCGATATTCTGTTTAAAGCGCAGCTCGGAAGCAATGTATTTCTTCCAGGAGTTTTCCTGGGATCCGAAATAAATCTGCCCGACACTTATCTTTCCTTTTTTCATGCGAAGCACCGGTCGCATCATAAGTGCCCTGGAGAGTGACACTATTTTGCCTCCTACCTGGCCTGCTTTTGCCATGTATTCGAGGTCGCAAACCACAAAGCTTGTGGAGAATGCATTCTTCATGGTCTCAAGGGTGGTTTTGAGTGTGGCTGCATCCATGCCTTCTCTTGCCATCTTGCAAGCTTCTATAGCCATCAGGCCCTCTCCGCTCGACAGATGTGTCGAATCAATAACCGTAACGTTATCAAAGGCTTTTGCAGCTTCAGCGGCAGCGGCATAGGCACTGTCCGTAACCTTGCCCGATATCGAGATATGTATGATATTGTTGGCCTTAGTAAGAAGACTGGCGAAATAACTTTCAAACTCCTCAACCGACGGAGCCATATTCTGTGCGGTGTTATTGCCTTTTTCCATATAGGATATAAGGCCTTCCGCTTCTATTTCCTTACCATCGGTAAATATGCCATCTTTTGTAATAAGCTTATGTCTGATGATGGAAATATTGTATTTGTCAAGAAGGTCCTGTGAAATATCAGCCACGGAGTCGGTCGAGATCAGAACCTCTTCCTTTCTCTCGTGTTCCTTCAGCCAGGACATACTTTCCTCAACGATACTGTCATCGGCATAGATAGTATGTACCATGTCCTTAGGCAGCAGACGCATACATTCTTTTTCAAGAATCTCTCCGCCCGTGGGCTTAACCAGATATCCGTCAAAGCCCTCCTTTACATACATGGCCTTGCTTTCGCTGTCCGCATTGGCGGTAAGGACTACCATCTTTGATTCCCTACTCAAGCCTCCCACCTGACTGTGGATGGCATGTAAGCATTCTATACCGTCCATCTCAGGCATCAGATGGTCGAGGAATATAATCTGATATTCGGTAGTAAGTGTCTTTTCAAGGGCCTGCTTTCCGCTCTGGGCGGTATCTATCTGCATACCTGTATCTCTCAGGAGTTTTGTAAATACCAGCAGGTTGGAAGCGTTATCATCGACTGCAAGAAGTTTGACATCGGGTGCCTCAAACCTTGCACGATATTCATGATTTTTCTTTGATTCCTTATTTCTTTCCAGATCAAACTTACCGATTTTGATCTTAGCATCGCCGGCGATTTCCTGAGGGATCGTAATGATAAATGTTGAGCCTTTAGTGTAAACGCTGTTTACAGTTATATTACCATTCATAAGTTCAACCAGCTGCTTTACTATGGACAGGCCAAGTCCGGTACCCTCGATATGCCTGTTTTCAGCCTCGTCAATTCTCTTAAATGCTGTAAACAAATAAGGCATGCTTTCCTTCTTTATACCGATACCGGTGTCGGAAATATTGTAGATTATCTGGCATCGCTTTTCATCGAGACGCCTGTACTGTATGGAAAGGGTTATCGAACCCTCGGTAGTATATTTTATAGCATTGTTCAGAATATTGATAAGTATCTGCTCTATCCTGACCTCATCTCCGTAAAACTCCAAAGGAAGCTCGGGATCAACATCCACATGGAACTCAAGGCCTTTTTCCCTGACACGCATCCAGAACATGCCGACAATCTCAGAGATCATCTTTCCCATGTCGTATTTAATGGGCGCCAGCTCCATTTTGCCTGATTCAAATTTAGACATATCGAGGATATCGTTTATCAGATGAAGCAGGATTTTGCTGGCTGAACGCACATTATTAGCATCCTGCGCTACTTCATCGGATATGTCCTCGCGGAGTATCATCTCGTTTAAGCCGATGATGGTATTGATAGGAGTCCTGATCTCATGGCTCATGCTCGAGAAGAATTTATTCTGGGATTTGTTCAGCTCGTCGATTTCCTTACGCTGATCATCCGCACGCTTATAAGCGTCTTTCAGGATCATTATTTCAAATCGTACCAGGATACATATGAGCAGGATGACAATGATAAGGGATAACAGCGAATCCTGGAATTCCATTTTCTCACTGTGCTCTGTGATCAGTTCGGGGTAATTATACTGGATAAAATAGCATGCACCTATCACTATCATCATAACACCCAATAGAATCCATCTCATGGGTCCTACTATGATCAGGCTCACAAAGAGTGCTATAAAGATAAACCAGATATGTGAACCGCCATGTATGCCGCCACTGGTGATAAAAGTCACGGGCATGACCACAAGTATCAATAGACCGGCCGCTATTTTGGCAAATAACTGAACCTTGTTAAGGCTGAATGCAAGCACAAAGAATACAGCAAACACTGCAAAAGCTCCGGCCAGTGTCAGCAGATCCTTCCAGCTCTCACCAAGAAACAACCCGACAAGTGTAATGATCGCAAGGGCAGCCATAGCAACAACGGCCACCAGTATAAACATTCGCTCCTGGGGGTCTTTATTTTCATCTTTAATTCCGGATATGATAGTTTTTATCTTCATGCTATGCACCCTTATTTATCCCTCAGGTGGGAACTCAAGTATCTCGAAATCGTCTTCATCAGTGTCTTTTACTTTAAGTACTTTAGCGATACCCTGTGCAGTCCTGGTATAATGCTCCGTCATTGCCCTGTGATTTTTCTCGATAAACTCAAGGTCCCTGTTCTTTCCTGCAAGTTCTAAGGCTTTTGCCTCCTCTGAAAGTGACTTGTCTCCAATCATGAGTGATGTACTCTTTAAGGCATGTACCAAAATGGTATAGTTTTCGAGATCCTTTTTCTTGTAGAAATCCTCCATGCCTTCAAGCTTTTCATCGAACTCCTGGGCATACTGCTCGAGGAGTGACATGTAGATTTCACCGTCCTGGCAGTATTTCAAGCCAAGGTTGATATCGATACCGTAATCGGCGAGAGGGGCTAAGGAGATACTGTCATCAAGATCTTCGATGGGTGTATCGGATACAGTATCATTTGGAGTACTTGTGTTTTCAGTATTTGTATCACCATTTTGACAAACAAACCATGCATCATCTGCTTCATTTTCACTAATCAACTTACCATTAATAGTTCCCAATACGTCTTCATTTTCATCAACATAGGTAATAAGAGTTTTCGACAGTACATGACGAAGTACTCTTTCCAGTTCAGCCAGTTCGATAGGTTTGCTGATAAAGCCGTCGAAGCCCTCGGCGATAAACATTTCCCTAGCAGTACTGAGTGCATTGGCGGTAAGGGCAACGATAGGGAAATCTCTGTGATGCTTGCCCGCATCGTACCTGATGCGCTTCATGGTCTCGACACCGTCCATACCGGGCATCATATGATCCATGAATACTATATCATAGGTCTGTTCCTTGCACATCTTGACAGCCTCTGCGCCCGAGTCAGCTGTAGAAACCTCCATGCCGTAACGCTTAAAGATACCCTTGGCAACATTGAGGTTCATAGGCTCATCATCAACTACGAGAGCCCTTACACCCTTGCAATACATCCTCTTCTCTTCATCCTTCTTGGTGTGATCGGAATTGAGAATGCTGGCGATAGGTATGCAATAGAAAGGCTTCAGCAGTATGTGCGCCTTTGCACCCTTAGGCAGTTTAAACGACTCTTTGGCTACTACTACAACCTTTAATTCACCATTCAGAGATTCTATATAATCAAAATTTTTTACATACTCTTCATCAGCTACAAAGAGGTGAGTGATCGGTACCTTCTGAAGAAGTTTCTTTAAGTCGGATATATTATCCACACGATGCATAGTAACCCTGAGTCCTCTTACCAGATTCAGGATCATGCTGTTGTAATATTCACGCACATTGGGATTGGAGAATTTACCGATATTCAGGAAGCCTGCGAGATTAAGCACTTCTTTGTTGTTGACGCTCATGCATCTGCCGTCATCCTCTACTTCCTGAGGTATACTTATCCTGACTACAGTTCCCTTTTCAGGTATACTGTCGATGGTGATGAAACCACCCAGGGATCTTACAAAGCCTGATACGATTACCATCGAAATACCAAGACCGCCGGAACGTACGATCCTGCCCGATTCAGCCTGGTAAAACCTGCTGTAGAGCCTGTCAAGCTCGTCCTTTGACATACCGATACCGGTATCGGAAACATCTATACAAAGATTTACACCGTATTTCTGCTTTATGGAAGTGATGTGTACCAGAACACCGCCGTCCTTGGTGTATTTAAGTCCGTTGCTTATCAGATGGTACAGGATTTTATGAAGCTTGCCCGAATCACCCTTTAATACAGCAGGGACTTCGGCATCAACATCTATTACCAATTCAAGATTATCGGGAATGATAGGGCGGAGTTCAACCACAAGGTCATTAAGGATGGATGCTATCATGTAGCTCCCCTTATTTACCACGAGCTGATTCATTTCAATTTCGGAATAGTCAAGGATATCACCGACCTGCTCTGCCATTCTGCGGCCAGCTACTACTACTTCATGCATGTCGGCTTTGAGCTCCTCGCTGTTCTCTTTTTCCACCATAACACTGGTGATACCAAGAATCGCATTTATGGGAGTACGGAGCTCGTGTGACAGATTTGCCATGAAGGAATTCATACGCTTGGTGCTGTCATTAAGCTCCTTTATTTTATTATCTGACCTGTGAAATACGGCATCCCATTTTTTAATAATGATCCTGGCAAGCCAACCGCACATAAACATCAGGACCACATGGAGCGCAGTCCTTGAAATGAGCAGTGAATCCCATTCGGTGTCCATTGAGATCATGGCAATTATATCGTATACAAGCGTAAAATAGTACGTGATCTGACATGCTGTAACCAGCCATACCTCGCCCGTAGTCGTAAATATCATGATAATTAGCATCATGAGAAGCGGCATATCGTAGGTGCTCGTGATGTGTATACCGTAGAAGAAATAACATACCATCATCAGCATCGTGGAGATGTAAAGGCGCACTTTATGGGACATAAACTGAGTGATATGAAGCCCCCAGCATATGATGATGCTCGCAACAATAATAGGAATAGCCCAAAGCTCCCAGGACATAAGTATGGTCTCTGCGATAAGGGCAACCCCCAGTACTGTATATGTGATTAATATCATCAAGGGTGAAGACCTGAATACATCCCCTTCTGTATTTTGATGATCCATAAAGGCATCCTTTCTTGAGTTCAAAAGTCTCAAAACCTTTTCAAGCTAGCTTAAAGGGCTTTTGGCCTTTTGATCTTAGCATTATACTATCCCCATAATACATTAATTATATAATTTCCTTGCCGAAAAATCAATAAAAAAATAGTCCATATAAGATATATCTTACATAGACTATGTGTGATAAAACTATTGTTTTGATATATATTCTTTGGTTTTTGTAAAGAATGTGATATATCCTCAGCTTATCGATATCTTCTGTCAGGGTATTTGTTGTAGTACTCCTCTTTATCCTCATACATGTCCTCATCGGCAAGATGCATGTCCTTACGGATATCGAGTTTTTCTTTATCGTCAAAGCAGAAGCCTATGGCAAAGCTGATATCTCCGTCTTCACCGCACAGTTTCCTTAGTTCGGTGATCTTGGCCTCCATATCGGATTTAAGGCAGTTTTCGGAAATGATCATAAACTCATCTCCGCCTGCGCGATAAATATCTTCATCGAGGAACACCTGGTGCAGCATTGCGGCAGCTTTCTTTAAAAGTCTGTCACCGGCTACATGGCCGTTGGTGTCGTTGGTCTGCTTCAGTCCGTTCAGGTCCGCAAATATGATACCCAATGTCGCAGGCATTACCCTGTCAGCTGCATCAAACTCAGCTACTCGGTTGTTCATGGCATTTCTGTTTTTCGCACCGGTCAGCAGATCGATAGTACTCAGCATCTCGAGCCTTTGGAGAAGTTGGTAATTTGCTATTTCGGAGCCTATGAAGAATGTGGTAAGCTCCAGTACTTCCTTGATCTTTACAGAACTTTTCACATCAAAATTGGATGCCCAGATATATCCTACAAGCTTGGAATTATGCTTTAACGGGAAAAGGACCAGGGTGTCAACCTGCGCTCTTGAAAGGGAAGCATACCATATAGGGTTACGTTCCTTTATGATCTCCATATCCTGCTCATTTTTAATAATCAGGCAGGTACTGCCGGCAAGTGTACTTTCCCAGGTTTGAGCCGTAAAATAAAAGTTTTTCCTCATGCTTTCGCCCTTAGGCTTTGCAACTCCGGGTCTGATAGCATCACTAAGGACAAAGCAGTCCTGATTTTCATGATCTATCAAAAGAATACAACAGCGTCTGGCATCGCATATCTCTCTGATATCACGGATGACTTCGTCCATGCTTTCCTTGAAATCCTTGGCTCCATGGAGCTTTATGCAGGCGGAAAGTATGGCCGACGAGGTCTCGGGCGAGAGGTCGGACATTGATTTTGAATCAACCTGTGCCGTTACATTATATGCGTACAGGCAGTAGTGTACATTCTCCTGGTCCGATGTCAGGGGAAGCATATATATTTCCAGCCAGAGTCCCATCTGATACAAATTTACATAGGAATGGAGCTGCTGATGCTGCACTGCGCTCCTGTATACGAAATCTTCGAAATTGAGATCCTTGGGGAAACTCAGCTCATAAGGAGTATCGTTTTCGAAGGGATGTCCCGTCACATGCTCTATATCTTCTGCATGCGCCTTATTCCCGGCTGCTATCCTGATATTGCCGAACTTGCCGTCAGGATAGGTCTCCAAGGACATCACGCAGGCTTTACATTTATATAATTCAAGAATATTACTAAAATCCATTTAAGTGCCTTTCTATTACTGACTTTACAAAAATACGCATTTTACATAATACTCCTAAAAATGTCTATTGTAAATACCGATTTTAAATTATTTGTTTCGTAAAGGAAAAAAACCCCGTAATCAGAGGGGTTCTGATTACGGGGAAGATTCTTATATTATTCTTTAGCTATAACCTCAGTAACTGACTTTGCAAGTCCTGCGATACCCTGGATTTCCGAAGGGATGATGATCTTAGTAGCCTTACCGTCTGCTGCCTTCTCGAATGCTTCGAGGGATTTGATCCTGAGAATTGCTTCGGTAGGAGCTGATTCATTGAGCAGCTTGATACCTTCGGCATTAGCCTGCTGAACCTTAAGGATAGCCTCTGCCTCACCTTCGGCCTTACGGATCATAGCTTCCTTCTGTGCCTCTGCATTAAGGATAGCTGCTGCCTTCTCAGCCTCAGCCTCGAGGATAGCGCTCTCCTTTTTACCTTCTGCTACAAGGATGGTTGACTTCTTTTCACCTTCTGCCTTAAGAATGGCCTCACGTCTCTCACGCTCTGCCTTCATCTGCTTCTCCATTGCATCCCTGATGGCTGCGGGAGGCATAATGTTCTTAAGCTCTACACGATTCACCTTGATACCCCAAGGATCGGTAGCGAGATCCAGTGAAGATCTCATCTTCGCATTTATTGTCTCACGGCTTGTAAGAGTCTGGTCGAGCTCGAGCTCACCGATGATATTACGAAGTGTGGTAGCAGTAAGATTCTCGATAGCGATCATAGGATTCTCAACGCCGTATGCGAAGAGCTTGGGATCGGTAATCTGGAAGAATACGACCGTATCAATACTCATTGTAACATTATCCTTGGTGATAACGGGCTGCGGAGGAAAGTCTGCAACCTGCTCTTTTAACAATACGTTTTTAGCTACCTTATCAATAAAAGGTACCTTTACATGAAGGCCTACACCCCATGTGCCTGTGTATGCGCCAAGACGCTCAATAATAAATGCGTGCGCCTGAGGAACTACTCTGATGTTTGTAATGATGATCATAAGTAAGATAAATACTACGACCAATATAGCAATAATTGTGCCTGTATCCATAATTTTTTCCTTTCTCTAATAAAATCCTTTTCCTTTGACCTAATTTTCTTAAACTACTACTGTATGAACCAGCTTTGGAATTTCATTGCCTTCTCTGGCAACGATCAGCTTTACGCCTTCGATTTCCCTGACGATTACCAAGTCGCCTTCATTGAAAATATCGCTGTCTGACTCGGATCTAACGGTCCATTCCTTACCATCAAGAAATGCGGTACCGGTCTCAAGTTTATTGTTGACCGGTTCGATGATCCTTGCGGTCCTGCCGACCAGGCTGTCAGAATTTGTTTTCTGGTAGCGGCCTGCGACATATTTCTTGACCAATGGTCTGGTAAAGAAGACCATTATCGCGGACACTACAACAAATACTGCAAACTGGGCAACACCTCCTGCCCCTGCCAGCGTAATAAATACGGATGCGAGTGCTCCGATCGCCAGCCATATAGTGGTAAGATTCATCGTCAACGCTTCAACTACCAACAAAGCTACCATAATAACAATCCACAAAATCACGTTAAAGTCCATTTATTCGGCCTCCTTTCTTGTCATTGTAAATAAATGCCAAATATGTTTTATCACTGCATGTATCTTGAGTGATCTTGTAATTATGTTATACAATAAAAATATCGGGCTTTCAAGTTTTATTTTGGCGAAATAAGCAGGTCTAAAATGCTATGATAAAAGCATAGGGTGCAACAAACGTTTGCACCCTATAAATCTTTAGTCAGTCCTTTGTTTCTATATTACTCAATAATTCTCTGATCTAACCTCAAAATAGCTCTGGGGATGGTTGCAAACGGGACAGACCTCAGGTGCCTCGGTGCCGACCATCACATGACCGCAGTTTCTGCACTCCCATACCTTTACTTCGCTCTTTTTGAATACTTCCTGCATCTCGACATTCTTTAAAAGAGCTCTGTACATCTCCTCATGAGTCTTTTCGATAGCTGCAACCTGTCTGAACTTCTCAGCGAGCTCCGGGAAGCCCTCTTTTTCAGCGGTCTCGGCAAAGCCTGCATACATATCGGTCCACTCATAGTTTTCACCATTGGCAGCAGTCTCCAGGTTTTCAGCAGTAGTACCGATACCTGCAAACTCCTTGTACCACATCTTGGCATGTTCTTTCTCGTTTTCAGCTGTCTTTAAAAACAAAGCTGCTATCTGCTCAAAGCCATCCTTCTTTGCCTTTGATGCAAAATAGGTATATTTATTTCTGGCCTGGGACTCACCCGCAAAAGCAGCCATTAAATTCTTTTCAGTCTGGGTACCTGTATATTTGTTTGACATAATGCTCCTCTCTGTTTTTCTATAGCTAATGTCACCTTGAAAACGTCTTTAACACTTCCCCGGTAACAAAATGATGTTCAGCATCTTAATTCGGTTATATTATCGCAAAATCTTATCATCTCAGGCTTTCCATAATGAATGAAGGTTGCAGTAAGCATAAACTGCCTCTACCTCATCATCCTTTTCAATAAGGAAGCTCACCTCAGGTGCATCACCGGGCTTTAAGGCTTTACGCTGGTTACCAAACTTTGTCTTAAGAGAAACCCACTCGATATAATGCTCTTCTGTCATAGGATGAGCGACACTGCCTACCTTAACCGATACCTTTCCGTCCTTTACCTCGTATACCGGTACATGCTTTTCAACGGATGCATCGGTAGTACCGGATACTATCTCCTGCATAGGCTTTCCGCAGCAAACCAGCGGAACTCCAGTCTTCTTAACAATAGCTACTATCTGTCCACATA
>JAEEVK010000031.1 GCA_016287095.1 Lachnospiraceae bacterium | reverse complement strand
TGTCCTTGATGTAGTAGCAGATCTCTTCCATCTTATCAAGATCTTCCAGTGTAGCCTGACCCTTTGTGATCTTGTCAAGCATCTCATACAGACGCTTTGTACCGATACGGCAAGGTGTACACTTACCACAGGACTCATCAACTGTGAACTCAAGGAAGAACTTAGCGATATCAACCATACAGTTATCTTCGTCCATAACGATAAGTCCGCCTGAACCCATCATGGAGCCGATAGCGATAAGGTTATCATAATCGATCGGAACATCAAGATGCTCTGCAGGGATACATCCGCCTGAAGGTCCACCTGTCTGAGCAGCCTTGAACTTCTTGCCGTTAGGGATGCCGCCGCCGATTTCTTCAACGATCTCACGAAGAGTTGTTCCCATAGGAACCTCAACAAGACCGGTGTTCTTGATCTTTCCGCCGAGAGCGAATACCTTGGTACCCTTTGACTTCTCTGTACCCATGGAAGCGAACCACTCAGCACCGTTGAGGATGATCTGAGCTACGTTAGCATAGGTCTCAACATTGTTAAGGATAGTAGGTCTCTCAAACAGACCCTTAACTGCAGGGAACGGAGGACGGGGACGAGGCTCACCACGGTTACCTTCGATAGAGGTCATAAGAGCGGTCTCCTCACCACAAACGAATGCACCTGCACCAAGTCTTAACTCTATATCAAAATCAAAGCCTGTTCCAAAGATATCTTTTCCAAGTAAACCGTACTCTCTAGCCTGTCCGATAGCGATATTCAGACGCTGTACAGCGATAGGGTACTCAGCACGTACATAGATGTAACCCTGTGAAGCGCCGATAGCATATCCTGCGATAGCCATAGCCTCGAGAACTGCATGAGGATCACCTTCAAGAACTGAACGATCCATGAATGCACCGGGGTCACCCTCGTCAGCGTTACAGCAAACATACTTCTGTCCGCCGTCCTGAACAAGGTTACGTGCAAGCTGCCACTTTCTACCTGTAGGGAATCCTGCACCACCACGGCCACGAAGACCTGAGTCAAGGATAACCTGAATAACCTCATCGGGTGTCATGCTGGTAAGAACCTTACCAAGAGCCTCATATCCACGGGTACCGATGTACTCATCGATATTCTCGGGATTGATAACACCACAGTTACGAAGAGCGATACGATGCTGCTTCTTGTAGAAGTTAGTGTCAGCAAGAGACTTGATACCCTCATCGGTAACTGTCTCCTCATAAACGAGACGCTTAACAACTCTACCCTTTACTAAGTGCTCTGAAACGATCTCAGGGATATCCTCATCCTTAACCATCGAATAGAAAACTGCCTCAGGGTAAACGATCATGATAGGACCTAATGCGCAAAGTCCGTGACAGCCGGTCTGTACTACGGATACTTCCTTTTCAAGACCTGCTTTTTCGATCTCAGTGCGCAGTGTTTCCATAATCTTCTGACTTCCAGAGGAAGTACAGCCGGTTCCACCGCATACTAATACATGTGAACGATACATTTTATACCTCCTCTAAAATTATAAAGTAGTAGAATTTAAAGTATATTCCTTAATAGGCTGGCCGCCGTTTAAGTGACGGTTAACAACCTCTAAAGCCTTATCAGGTGTCATCTTAACATATGTAACCTTCTCCTTACCAGGCTCATAGACCTCAACTATGGGCTCATACTGGCAAAGGCCGATGCAGCCTGTCTGGGTAACTGCTACCTTATCAAGCTTCTTCTCTGCTACAGCCTCAGCTAAGGTATTCAGTACGGGACGAGCGCCGCTCGCGATACCGCAGGTAGCCATGCCGACAACAACTCTTGTCTGGTCGCTGTCTTCATTACGAAGAGCAACACTGCCCTGCATCTTTTCTCTTATTGCCTTTAATTCTTCAAGAGACTTCATTTTGTTCCTCCTTATTTAATTGGTACTATATTATAGAATGTCCGAAGTAAATACTCAGAACTCCTGCCCTGCATTTACTTCATCGGTGTTTTCCTTTAAATAATCCCTGATGTACTGTGAAACCTCAGGCTCATTAAATGAAACATCGGCTCCGAGTATCTCCTTAAACTCCCTGGTATCAAGAGTAAACTCTGCATCATCTACCTTGTAGCGATATACCAGATCCATATCCCCGCTCTGCGTAACCAGCATATGCACTGTGGAAACCATATCTCCCAACGGCATACGGTCTATGCTTGAAAGAATAAACACACAGGTAACCGTCGTCCCTTTTCCTTTTTCGGAAACTATATCAAAGCTCCCCCCGGTGCTTTCCGCAGCCATCTTAAAGAAAGGAACACCCAGACCTACTTTACGTGTGGTCCTTGTAGTAAAAAAAGGATCTGTTACAGCCTCGACCTGCTCTTTGGTCATCCCGCAGCCATCATCATCAATGATAACAGTAAGCGTATCCGCCTTAGTGTCTATCAAACACTCCAAACGTGTAAGTTTAGCTCCCGCTTTTACGGAATTCTGAGCTACATCAAGGATATTAAGTGAGATTTCAGGCATCATAAGAATCACCTAATTATTCGTATTTCGCAAGTATCTCGTCAATCTTATCAACTGTCATCTTGCCGTATACATCATCATTGATTGTCATAACAGGTGCAAGTCCGCAAGCACCTACGCAACGGCATGCTTCAAGTGAGAACTTTCCGTCAGGAGTGCACTCTCCGCCCTTGATGCCAAGCTTTTCGATAAGCTTATCGTAGATGTCGCCCGAGCCCTTAACATAACAAGCAGTACCTAAGCATACTGAAATTCTGTACTTTCCCTTTGGATAAAGAGAGAACTGAGCGTAGAATGTAACGATGCCGTAGATTTTCTCAATCGGTACGTTCATTACATCTGAAATGATCTTCTGTACCTCGTAAGGAAGGTACCCGTAAATATCCTGAGCCTTCTGTAAGATGGGCATAAGTGAGCCCTTCTCATCCTTCAACTCAGCGATAACCGCACGAAGCTTTGCCTCTTGCTCCGGCGTGCCATTGAAAGGGATGTTCTTTTTAGAACCCATTTTCAAACCTCCTTGAAAATATGATTGGCGAAGCTGCGCGCAAAAAAAGGCGCAGTTCTTCACAGTTAGAGTTATTGTATCATAAAACAACGATAAAATCAACAGACTTTTCCATAAAAATCTATTAAAAAATTTCAGTAAATTCAGTAAGTAATGTTTGTAATTTCTAAAAATATATGGTATATTATAGACAATAGGCGCATAATTTACCGCCGCATTTCACCCAAAGAAAGGAAAACCATATGACGATTAATGATGTACAAACAATATTACACGGAAGGTTCATCTGTGGCGAGGAACATGCCGAGCGTGAGATTCACTCTGCCTGCGGCTCCGATATGATGAGCGATGTGCTTGCATTTGTTAAGGATCAGGCCGTACTCCTTACCGGTCTCTGCAATCCACAGGTTATCAGGACCGCTGAGATGATCGATATTTACTGCATAGTATTTATCAGAGGCAAGAAACCTACTGAAGAAATGGTCGAGATGGCCAAGGAGCGCGACATTGCCATTATTTGTACCGACCACAGAATGTTCAATGCCTGCGGTATGCTGTATGACAACGGACTAAGAGGAGGTAAACCGTATTGAGCGATTCTTTAAAACTACAATATGTAATCTCCGACGAAGATTTTACACGTGCCGGTGAAGCATCCGGTGATGTAAAGGCCAAGTTAAAGATGATGGGCGTAAACCCCGAGGTTATCCGTAAGGTATCCATCGCCATGTACGAGGGTGAGATAAACATGGTAATCCATGCTAACGGCGGTGTAATTGACGTCATCATCACAACCAAGGATATAACAATGATCCTTAAAGATAAAGGTCCCGGCATCAAGGACGTGGATCTCGCCATGCAGGCAGGTTACTCAACAGCCTCCGAAAATGTAAGAGCTCTCGGCTTCGGTGCCGGCATGGGGCTGCCAAATATGAAGAAATATTCGGATGAAATGAACATTGAAACTGAAATAGGAGTCGGAACCACTGTAACAATGAAAGTTTACTTTTAAGCTACAGCTTCTCGGCTGTTGTTATCAGATTAATAAAACGGGGTGTATCATGAGTGAGTTTTACACATCTGTCCACTTGGATAAGGACTTATGTAAGGGGTGTATAAATTGTATCAAGAGATGTCCGACCGAGGCTATCCGTGTCAGGAACGGCAAGGCGGTCATAAAAAAAGAATATTGCATCGACTGCGGAGAATGTATCAGGATCTGTAAGAACCATGCCAAGCTGGCTACTACCGATTCTATGGATAACATTCATAAATATAAATATGTTGTGGCACTGCCTGCTCCCTCTCTTTATGCCCAGGCAAATAACCTGGACGATGTAAACATTGTTCTTTCAGCACTAAAAGAGATGGGCTTCGACGATGTGTTCGAAGTAAGCGCTGCTGCTGAGGTTGTAAGCCTTCTTTCGAGAAGATATATAGAAGAAAACAAGGATAAATGGCCCATAATCAGCACCGCCTGTCCTTCAGTCGTCCGTCTCATACGTGTACGTTTTCCCAATCTCGTAGAGCACATGATGCCAATACGGCCTCCCATGGAGATAGCTGCCGAAATGGCAAGAAAAAGAGCCATAGAAAAAACAGGTCTTCCTTCAAAGGATATAGGGATATTCTTCCTTTCACCCTGTCCTGCCAAGGTTACCTCGGTAAAATCCCCTATAGGTTATGAAAAGAGCAATGTAGATCAGGTAGTGGCCATCAAGGATATTTATCCTAAACTTATCTCAGCCATGACTCATGTTGTTGAGCAAAACAAGGTTGAAGAGCTTTCTCAATCCGGAAAGATCGGCATCGGCTGGGGCAGGATAGGCGGTGAAGCCGCAGGTCTTCTCACCGACTCTTACCTGGCTGCCGACGGCATAGAAAATGTCATAAAGGTACTCGAAGATCTCGAAGACAGAAAATTTTCAAAGACACTTTCATTTATTGAACTCAATGCATGTACCGGCGGCTGTGTGGGCGGAGTACTCCAGGTAGAAAATCCTTTCCTGGCCATAGTAAAATTAAAGGGCTTAAGAAAATATCTGCCGGTGGCAAAGATACATGAAGCACCTCCCGATATTCATCCCGAGTGGACTCAGGACGTGGAATATCTGCCGGTGTTTAAGCTCGGTGAAAATATGGTCGAATCTCTTAACATGATGAACCAGGTAGATGAACTCTGCAAAAAATTCCCCGGTCTTGACTGTGGTTCATGCGGGGCTCCTACCTGCAGGGCTCTGGCAAGGGATATAGTAAGAGGTGCCGCTAACGAGAAGGATTGTATTCATATCCTTAGAGAGTACATTCACAAGATTTCCGATGAATTTTCACATCTTTGATGAACAATGATAAATGGAGATAAATATGACAGTTAATGAGTTAAAAAACATCCCCGAATTCAGACTCCTTGCAGAAGGTGATATGAGTAAAGAAATTACTCGTCCGTTCTGCTGTGACCTGCTAAGTGTTGCCATGAGCAAAGCACCTTCCGGTGCCGCTTGGGTAACCATCATGGGCAATACAAATGCGCTTGCGGTTTCCTCTCTTACGGACTGTGCCTGTATCATTCTTGCAGAAGGCACGTCGCTCGACCCCAATGTAGTACACAAAGCACAGGTCCAGGAAATAACACTTTTTGAGACAGACCTGCCGATATTCGAAGCTGCACTCAAGGTCAATCAAATGCTCTCAAATAAGGATTAATCAAAACCATGATAAATTTGAGCTATGACTTTCATATACATACCTGCCTGTCCCCATGCGGAGACAATGATATGACTCCGGCCAACATCATCGGTATGGCAGCACTTAAAGGTCTGGATGCCGTAGCTATTACAGATCATAACAGTGCTTTAAACTGTGAGGCTGCCATGAAATGCGGTGAATGCTACGGAGTACTTGTCATCCCCGGGATGGAGCTCACTACCGAAGAGGAAGCCCATGTGGTCTGCCTCTTTCCGGCACTGGAGAATGCGTTATCCTTTAGCAGTTATGTTTACGAAAGACTTTTACCCATAAAAAATAAGCCCGATATTTTCGGGCACCAGTATATCTGTGATGAAGATGAAAATATAAAGGGAGAAATCGAGCATCTGCTGATAAATGCTACTTCCATCGGTTTTTCGGATGTATCAAGGGAGCTTAAGCCCTTTGGCGGAGTTATGGTACCGGCTCATGTGGACAAATCAACAACCAGCATCATTTCAAATCTTGGTTTTATCCCTCCTGACAGCGACTTTAAAACATTCGAATGTAAGAACATGGCCAATCTGCATCAGCTCAGAAAAGATCATCCATATCTTCAAGGCTGTAAAGTCATTACGGATTCGGATGCTCATTACTTAGAACATATAAATGAACCTGTCAACACTATCCTTGTAAAAAATAAGTCCATCGAATCTGTTCTTGAATATCTTAATACATAAAAGTACAGCTCCGTAGCATTATCAGATGCTGCGGAGCTGTTTTTGAATCAATTACTTTGCTCATGGATAACGATCACTATCCTCTTTCAGGCAGGACGTGCAAGATAAAATCCCTGGAAGAAGTCTGTACCATATTTTTTCAGCAGATCAAACTCTTCCTTTCTTTCTATACCTTCAGCTATAACCTTTATACCCCTGCGATGAAACTCGGCTATGTGCTGTTTTACAAATGCCTGCTTAAACTTATCTTTATCTATCTCTGAGATTAATTGTCTGTCCAGCTTCACTATATGAGGCTGATACATATCTACAATATCCATATTGTTAATGCCGGAACCGAAATCATCTATTGCTATCTGAACCCCTTCCTTTACGGCAGCTGCTTTTTTCAATGTCACTGCTCTTGAAGATGTATATGGATATTCCAATATTTCAACTATGTTCTGTTTTAAAATATCTCCGTAATAATCACTGTATACCTTGCCTTCTCCGACTGTAAATGCCTCAGAAGGGAAGGAGTTCATGCTTAAATATTCCGTATACCCGCGCAATACAAATTCCTGGGTAGCTCCAAAAAAGGTAGCCACCTCAAGTACATGCAGTTTATCCTTTTTCTCATAATCGGCAATAAGCTCGGTAACTGACATATTGTCAGGGCGCATCAACGCCTCATAAGCATACACAGTCTTTCCATCCGGATAAAAAATCGGTTGAAAGACGTAATTGATAGTCAATTCTGCGAGCGCTTCCAAAATATCCTTCTCTAAAGGAAGATGGTCAAAATAAATCATAGCGCACCTCCTTGTACCCCTAAATACATCTTTATAATACCATTTTTTAAATAATATGTCAAAATCGACAGAAAGAAATACCAAAAATAGTAAATATTAAACGTTAAATATACCTTTTATGTTTGTTTTAGGCATCGCCATAAAGAAATCATCCTTGGGTTCAAATCCGAATTTCGAATAAAAGTTCTTTGCCTTAGTAGTTCCCAGGAATCCCCACAGGTATTTTAACTCTTCGGCAGACTTGATAAATTCAACAAACCTTCCTCCAAGTCCATGCTTCTGATGATCCTTATCCACCACAACATCCGATACATAAAACATGGTAGCATAGTCTGTAACCGTCCTGCCGAATGCTATCTGTTTTCCGTTTTCATCAATTATTCCAAAGCACAGAGAGTTTTCTATTGCTTTTTCAACCGTCTCCCTGCTTCTTTTACATGCCCAGTGTGTCTGAGAAAGCAGCTGCATGATATCATCTATCTGCATGTATTCCCTGCCTTTTACAAAACGGTATTCAGTGCCGAGTTCCACAAGTTTATCTACCACCTTAGCAAATTCCATGCCATGGGATGCCTTTACAAGTATGGTATCTCCGTCCTGTAATCCCAGATTGTCAAGGTCAGCGAGCATTTCTTCACGTGTTTTATAATACCTGACCTTTGAATGAACAGAAGCATTATCCGCACTTATATCCAAGCGGTTTTTCTCTGTATGTAATCCTGATTTTTCAAGGTATCCTTCATACATATTTTGGGATAAATCACCGACACACACCAAAAGATCTATATCCTTTTCTGCGGCATACTCTCCAACCTCATAATGAAGCTGTTTTTCATCCGTGCCCAGCTCAAACATATCGCCAAGTACCAGAATCTTGCGGCCATTACTTTCCGACATCAGGTCTATACCGGCTTTCATAGATTTCGGATTTGCATTATACGAATCATCTACCACCAGATATCTGTCTGTCTTTATCGGACAGCACCTGCCCTTCACGGGTACTGCTGCTGCTATACCTTTTACTATATGGTCTATGGGCATCCCGTTTGTAAGTCCCACTATGCATGCCGCCATGGCATTCATCACCTGATGGGTACCCTGTAGATTGACTTTTGTGTTTACTGTGTAGGTATTTCCATCTTTACCTTTTATCAGACCGTCAACTGCATTCTTTCCATTTTCTGATGCAGCAGCCTTTTCAGTGTCAAAACGGGGAACCACCATATCGAAGGTACTTCCTTCCACGCCATAAGACACTATATTTTTACTTGATATATTTATAATTTGGAAACTTCCGTTACCGATACCATCTGCCCCTGTTGCAAAACAATTCTTCTGCCAAAGGGCATTGCTCCCATAACATGCAATATTCAGATACTCTAATGCACATCTGTCGACATCATCAATAATATTTATGTTTTCCGCAACATTTTCCTTTAATTCTTTAAGTGATAAAAGATAGGGATCGTCACTGTTTATAACCAGAAGGCCGCCTTTTTTCACATGCCTCAGCACTTCAGATTTTGCCCTTAAGACACCCGAAAGATCTTTTAGATTTTCCAGATGACATGGACCGATATTTGTCATTACAACTGCATCAGGCTTAACAATCTCTCCCAGCCTGTCCATCTCTCCGAAGCCGCTGATACCCATCTCAACCACTGCCATTTTATGCTCATCCCTGATCTTAAAAACGGTAAGTGGTACACCTATCTCATTATTATAATTTCCCTCTGTCTTAAGGGTTTCAAAATCCTGTGAAAGTACTGAAGCAACAAGCTCTTTGGTACTTGTTTTTCCTACACTTCCGATGATACCGGTAATCTTACAATTGAGCTGTCTCCTGTAATATGCAGCAAGCTCCCTGAGTGCTTTTAAAACATCATCAACAAGTATATATGCGCCGTTTTCTCTTTTAGCATAGCTATCCGGCAATTTCTCACATATAACGCCTAAAGCACCGTTATCAAGGACCGTTTCTATATAATCATGTCCATCGTTTTTCTCACCCTTTATGGCAACAAAGATCCCGTTTTTCTTACACAGCCTAGAGTCTATGACCACTCCCTCGGCTTCAATATTCAGATATTCATCCGTCTGCTTTACTTTCTGACCCTCTGATATATTGATTTCAGCCCCATGTAAATACATTTTACCGCCTATGGCATTGGCGATTTCGGGCAAGGTCATATTCTTCATGTTTTCTGTTTATATGGCACAACCTGTACATGTGCCATATATTCCTTTCTATTATACTGTGCACTCTTATCCTGTATAATCCAAGATGCCTTACCGGATAAGCTCATTTCAATTATATTTCTCAAGTGAAATCTTTATTATCCACTCACAAAGTGAGGGGAAGTCAACACCGATAGCGGCTGCCTCCTGAGGTATAAGGCTTGTAGGTGTCATACCGGGTAATGTATTAGCCTCCAGACAATATACTGCGTCAGTGTTTTCATCCATTACAAAATCCATACGTGCATAGGTAACAATACCGAGTGCATTATATGCCTTAAGTGCCAGCTCCTGTATTTCCGCAGTCTGCTCCTTTGAAATCTCTGCCGGACAGGTCTCTATAGTAGATCCTGCCTGGTATTTGTTCTTGTAGTCGTAGAAGCCTTCCTTGGGGGCTATCTCGACAACAGGCAAAGGCTTTCCGTCTATTACACCGTCGGTAAATTCACGTCCCTTTATATATTCCTCTACCAGAACCTTATTATCATAATTCCAGGCACGGCTAAGTGCTTCGGTATACTCTTCCTCAGTTTTACAAATATAAACTCCTACAGAAGAACCGCCTGAACAAACCTTTACCACACATGGCAGCTGAGGCGCATATTGCTTTTCTTTTCCCTTGCAAAGAGTCACTGACTTAGGAGTAAGCACTCCTGCCATCTCAAATATCTTTTTAGTCAATGACTTATCCATAGCAAGAGCTGAACTTACATAATCGGTACCGGTGTACTTTATGCCGTACAGATCGAAGGTTGCCTGTACTTTACCGTTTTCACCGCAGTCACCGTGAAGTCCCATAAATACAATATCTGCCATCCTGCATATTTTCAGTACATTTTCTCCAAAAAGGACATCGCTGTCGCCTTTTCTTGATGCCTTTACCGCATCGATATCAGGAGCCTTTTCGGAAATGGGGGCAACACGCTCTGCCCAGTCTATATCTTTATCAAATATACCGTCTGTTTCGCCTTCATACCCTAAGAAAATATCCAGCATCATAACCTGATGTCCTTTTTCCTTCAGGGCTCTGTAAACCTTAGTACCGGATACCAGTGAAACGTCTCTCTCAGTACTCACTCCGCCACATAAAACAACTATTTTCATATGTGCCTCCAATAATAATTTCGTAAGAAAAAAGTGCCAATAAGAGCCTTCCTACTGACACCTTTTAAAGAGCGGATAACGGGAGTCGGACCCGCCTCCTAAGCTTGGGAAGCTCATGTACTACCGATGTACTATATCCGCATATTATTTATACCATCAGCCTCACATATGCTTATTATACTCTTTAATACGATAAAATCAAGCATTTTTTGTCTGTAAAACTGACCGGGGCAGTATCATGCTGCCCCGAATGCGGATAACAGGACTTGAACCTGCACGCTCGCGCACCAGAACCTAAATCTGGCGTGTCTGCCAATTCCACCATATCCGCTTGGATTTTCAACACTATGCTATTCTATCATCAAAAACTTCAAATGTCAAACTTTTTCCCTGTTTTGTTGACAAACTTTGGTTTTTATTCTATTATGATGCTAAGGTCGAAAGTCCAAAAGCCGTTCAAGCTTGCTATGATATGTCGCAGTTTCGTAGAAACTGTGACTCTGGCTTTGAGACTTTTTACCGTAGCATCATTTCGGGAGCACTTAAACAGATGGATAATTTGTATTACGGCATGAAAGTAAAAAGTTCAAAACGAAGGAAGCGGCGTAAAAAAGGCCCGGTTCTTCTTATTTTGATGCTTTTAGCCGTAGCGATCGGGTTTGGAGTTTACTTCATAGTAAACAGAATAAACGAAAAGTCCACAGAACCTCCTAATCTTGAGGTAGGCGACGAACCCGTCATACTGCCTGCCGATTCAGAATATGCCCTGGCGCAGCAGAGCGGAGCTTACTATGACCCGGATCTGGCCGCATGGGTAAATGCTGATCTGGATGCCTTGGACGGTCAGAACGACAGCGGTGTTTATGGGCTCTGGACACAGCCCAAACCCACCGAAACTCCTACAGTATCTCAAGTACCCGATGAAGACGAAGAAATCTGGATGGGCGACTTTGTAGATACCAGGGAAAGAGTTAAAGCAAAAGGTATCTATTTGGCATCCTCCCTTATCAATAAAAAACTGGACGATGCAATTGCCCTGATCGACAGGACAGAGCTTAATACCATAGTTATCGATATAAAAAGCGATGCCGGCTATATCACCTATCGCATGGATAATGCTACAGCCAAAGAGATAGGTGCATGCACCGATACTATCAGTGATATAGGTGCCCTGATAAAGAAGCTGAAAGAGCATAATATTTATGCCATCGCCCGTGTAGTTACCCTGAAAGACCCTGTACTTGCAGACAGAAAACGTGAACTGGCTCTTAAAAACAAGGATGGTTCGCTGTTTAGAGACTCCTCGGGGCTCGCATGGGTTAACCCCTATGAGGACGAAGTCTGGGACTATATTCTAGAAGTATGCAGGCAATGTGTTGAAGTAGGCTTTGACGAGGTCAACCTCGACTATATCCGTTTTTCAACCGATAAAGGAATGTCAAATGTGGATTTCGGTCCCAAAGCTGAAGAGAAAACAAGAATAGAAGTTATCACCGACGGCATCAGAAGGATCTGCGAAGATATAAAACCCATGGGTGCATTTGTTTCATGTGATGTTTACGGAGCTATTATTTCAAGTTCTGTGGACGCCAGGATAGTCG
Source organism: Lachnospiraceae bacterium (assembly GCA_016287095.1). Classification (GTDB taxonomy): domain Bacteria; phylum Bacillota; class Clostridia; order Lachnospirales; family Lachnospiraceae; genus RUG11977. The sequence goes on along the minus strand of JAEEVK010000031.1, from coordinate 17,356 downwards.
GTCAGAGTTATTTTAACATGGCTAAATATCTCGATTACATCTGTCCAATGGTTTACCCTTCACACTATGGGAACGGTTATTACGGACTTGATTATCCCGATACACATCCTTATGAGCTCGTATATCATGCGCTTATGGATTCACAGAAGGTGCTGTATATGCTCGACCCCGAGGAAAACAAAGCTGAAGTACGGCCCTGGCTGCAGGACTTCACAGCTACATGGGTAACCCATCACCTGAAATACGGCAAGAAAGAAGTACGCGATGAGATAAACGCAGTATATGATGCCGGTTATTCCCAGTGGTTCTTATGGAATGCAGCAGTAGTTTATTCAGAAGATGCACTTGAGAAATCCTAAAGAAAATGGTATAAATTATGGATTTATTTAGTTTTATGGAAGAAAAAAATAAGGAAAACGAATCCCCTCTGGCTTCCAGGATGAGACCCTCATCACTTGAGGAAGTTGTCGGCCAGGAGCACATAATAGGTAAGGACAAGCTCCTCTACCGTGCCATAAAAGCCGACAGGATCAGTTCCGTCATATTTTACGGGCCTCCCGGTACAGGAAAAACCACTCTGGCTAAAGTTATCGCAGCTACTACCAAATCCGAATTCTGCCAGATAAATGCGACGTCGGCAGGCAAAAAGGACATGGAAGAGGTGGTTGAGGCCGCCCAGAAAAATCTCGGAGGCTTTGGCAAAAGAACCATACTTTTCATAGATGAGATACACCGCTTTAACAAAGGACAGCAGGACTATCTGCTGCCATTTGTAGAAGACGGCACCATAATACTTATAGGAGCCACGACCGAAAACCCTTACTTCGAAGTAAACGGCGCTCTCATCTCCCGTTCCCACATTTTTGAACTTAAGCCCTTAAGTAACGAGAATATAAAATCACTGATAAAAAGAGCCCTGTCGGATAAAGAAAAGGGTATGGGTTCTTTCAAAGCCGTCATTGATGATGACGCACTTGAATTTATAAGTGAAATGGCTAACGGTGACGCACGAACCGCTTTAAATGCCATAGAGCTCGGAGTTCTCACCACGGATCGCGCCGAAGACGGTCTCATTCATATAGACCTCGATACGGCATCCGAATGTATCCAGAAAAGAGTGCTCAAATATGATAAAGCCGGTGATAACCATTATGATACTATCTCCGCATTCATAAAAAGCATGCGAGGCTCCGACCCTGATGCGGCGATATATTACCTCGCCAGAATGCTGGCAGCAGGCGAAGATATAAAGTTTATAGCAAGACGTATCGTAATCTGTGCCGCAGAGGATGTATCAAATGCAGATCCCATGGCACTCGTTGTAGCAAATGCTGCCGCAGAATCCGTAGAGCGTATCGGTATGCCCGAGTCCCGCATAATACTTGCCCAGGCAGCTGCCTATGTAGCATGTGCACCAAAAAGCAATTCCGCGATATGTGCCATAGATGAATGTCTTGAATCAGTCCAGAAGGAGCATATAAATACCATACCCCCTCACCTGCAGGACGCACATTATAAAAGCCACAGCAAACTGGGACGTGGTATCGGTTATCAATATGCACACGCTTTCAAGAATCATTATGTAAAGCAGCAGTACCTGCCGGACGAGCTTGTAGGCCGTACTTTCTACAATCTTTCGGATATGGGATACGAAAAGAAACTAAAGGAATATATGGATAAAATAAAAGCAGAGGCAGAATAACACGCCAAGTTAGAAGGTCAATATGAATAATAAAACCACAGGTAATCAAAATATAAATAATAATGTCAAAAATAAAGAGATGATCGATCAAGAGCAAAAGCATCAGAAAGCCAGTGCATTTACAAGGATATTTGCCATAATAGGTCTTATCGTTATCGTAGGAATGTATGTACTCTCCCTGGTAGCTTCTCTGTCAGACTGGGAGAATGCATTCGGAATATTTACAGGAGCTCTCGCAGCCACTATTTTTGTACCGATCGTGATATATCTGATCCGGTTGTTTTCCCATCGTGAGTCTTAACCATAACAACATACTAAAATTTCAAAAATGGCACCCGTTTAAACAGGTGCCATTTTTATTATTCAAGAAAATGATTTCATAAATATATCAATACATCATTCATCATATACATCATCTTCGGGTCCATAATCCTCAACCTTTTCAAAAAGGTCTCCTCCGTTATGACCGCCTTCACCGTCATCGTCTTCTCTATCCGCATCGCCCGGATGGTGTACATCACAGGTATTTCCCGGATGATAAACATAAGGAGTATCAGTGGTAGATACCCAGCATCCGTTTTGATAACCGGGATATCCGTCATACTTATGGTAGTTTTCATCCTTTACAAGCAGGACAACCCATTTCTTATCACCCTCAGGACAGTTTTCGGTAGCTACCATACCGGATTCAGTACATATCTGAACTCTTGTATGACAGGTACATTTCTTTGTTGGAACTGTACCCTTTGCGAAATACTCTGTTTTAACACAGGGGCCGCCGGCAGCATTATCACAAAGACCATATACCGCAAGATTACCGCATTTGGTACATATAGTAGCCTCAACGATTGAATCGGGTTTCTCCCATTCCTTGTATTCGAGCTGCTTATAGGAATGAATATCCTCCATGATATTTCTCCAAAGATCCTGCTGATATGACTTATTCCACTGACTAAACGGCTGGTCAAAGCCTGTCCAAACCGCACAGGTATAATAGGGAGTAAAACCTGCAAACCATAAGTCACTGTTTTTGCTGGCTGTACCGGTCTTTCCCGCTACAGGCATCTTGTAATTTCTGAATGCAAGTCTGGTACCGGTACCGGTAGTCGTTACATCATGCATAGCATCTGTAAGAAGCCATGCCGTAGAAGCCTTCATGATCTGACTGGGATCAGTCTTGTTGCTTAGGATTACATTGCCTTCATGATCCACAACCTTGGTATAATATATAGGCTTATTATACAGACCGCCGTTTGCTATGGAAGCATATGCAGCAGTAAGCTCAACATTTGTAACACCCTTTGTCAGACCGCCGAGTGCTATAGCAAGGTTTACATCCGAGTATGCCCTGCCGTTTTCATCCACCTCGTAGTCAACAAGAGTGGTAAATCCAAGCTTTTTCAGATACTCATATCCGAGAGGTGCACCTATCTGATCAAGTGTTTTTACAGCTACAACATTCAGAGAGTTCGAAATACCTTTTCTTAAAGGCTGCAGTCCTCTGAATCCGGTCTTGTACCAGTTGATAACCTCTTTTCCGCCATTGGGGTAGAAGAAAGGTGAGTCATCCTGTACCGATGCCAGTGTCAGGCCGCCTGCATCAAGTGCCGGAAGGAACGAAGCCAAAACCTTAAATGTCGAACCAACGGAACGGGTACTCTGAGAAGCACGGTTTAACGAACGGCTGACTGTCTTTTCACCACGTCCGCCACAGATAGCTATAACCTTTCCCGTAGACTGTTCGATAATAGTCATGGAAGACTGAGGCTGAGGGGTTATCTCCTTTGTTTCAATATATGTATCCCCGGCTTCTTCATCAACCTTAGCTGCCCTAAACTGAGCAATCTTTTCTTCCAGATCATCCTTATCAAGGAAGAGTTCATTTATGCCCTTCTTGATACCGTTAGCATGATAATATAATCCTTTTCTGTCCTCGTACTCAGCGAAATACTTTAAGAAATCACTTCTTTGATAATGAACCACTTCGCCATTGGCATATGTAACAGAAAGCCTGTAATCAGAAAGTTCGTAACAAGAACCATGAGAGCTGTCAAATCCGAACTTAGGGAAATTATTCTCATCCTGATAATATCTGTCTACAATACTCTGTATCTCAGGCTCCTGAGTGGTATATATGGTAAGTCCGCCGTAAAAGAGCATATGCTCGGCTTCAGCCCTGGTATATCCGAGTCTTTCCTGGAAATCCTTGTATAGCTGATCCATCATGGCATCGGTAAAATATGAGTAAACTCCGACATGAGGTCTGGTATCTTTTGTGCTCTGCTCGACTATACGCTCGTATACCGCAACACTGTCAGCCATAGCCTCATCATATTCTTCCTGAGTGATAAACTCATACTTAAGCATATTGCCAAGTATATTATTACGTCTTTCAAGGTTTTCATCGGGATTCCTTAACGGATTAAGTCTGGTAGGTGAAAGCGGGATACCGCCGATAACAGCCGCCTCAGATATTGTAAGTTCTTCAGTACTCTTTCCGAAATAATTCTGTGCTGCCGTTTCAACTCCGTATGAGTTATTTCCCAGGTTTACCATGTTCATGTAATATTCAAGGATCTCATCCTTTGAAAGAACATGCTCTAGGTTTATAGCTATATACTGCTCACGGATCTTACGAAGTACCTTATCCAGAGTATATTTTTCACGTCCGCCGCCAAATATCTGGTTCTTTATCAGCTGCTGGGTAATGGTAGATCCACCGGCTTCAAAACCATCAGAAGTTACGATAGAATAACCGGAACGGAAAATAGTCCTGATATCAATACCGCTATGCTGATAAAAACGCCAGTCCTCAGCTGCCAGGAAAGCATTTCTTACATGCTGAGGGATACGGTCGATCTCCACATAAATTCTGTTTGCCGCATTACCTGCGAAGTTCTGCGCAAGCGTGCCGTCCGCATATAGTGATTTCGAACTGAAACCGCTTACTTCCAATACCGCCAACTCTACGTCGGGTGTAGTATCAAGTATGCCCCTGAAAGCACCAAAAGCAGCAACAACACCAATGACACTGACAGCTACTATGGCTAAGATGAATATGCGGAATCCGGTAATGAGAAACTTACTTCCCATACGTCTGGACACGGATTTCAATTCTTTTCTCTTGTCACTAACACCAAGTCTGCTATAATCCATTTTCTTTTCCTCAATACTTTAAGAAACAACTAAATCTATTTTACAGGAAAATAATTCTTTTCCAAAAGTTCTATTTTACACTTACCGGCAGTGGCCTCGTTCATCCTGGCCTGAATAACACCCAGACCCGCCTCATCACAAAGGCATATTGATGCTACATTATCGGTAAATTCCGAATCCTCTATCACTGCTCCTATGTTATCCGTGATATTTTTAAGTCTTCCGAAGCTGTTGTAATCCGTAGTCACTCTAATCTTATTGAGCAGCTCCATCCTCACTTTTTCAGCAGCCTCCACACCGAGCTGTGCAGCACCGCTGTATGCTCTGACCAGTCCTCCGGTCCCCAGGAGTACTCCGCCAAAATACCTGGTCACAACTATGGCCACATTTTTCAGCTCATTACCCTTTATCACTTCCAGCATCGGACTGCCTGCGGTTTTTGAGGGTTCTCCGTCATCGTTAGCTTTTTCCAATACCTTAAAGTCTTCTGCCAAGATGACATATGCCGAACAATTATGCCTTGCATCCCAGTATTTTTTCTTCATCTCACGGATAAAATCAAGTGCCTCTGCTTCACACGCTACAGGTCTTACAGTAGCGATAAATCTTGATTTTTTCTCAGTCAGTTCGGCTACCGCTTCACCCTTTACTGTATAAAAAGAACTCATTTATCCCTCATTTTAAAAACTTTTGTTGCATTATCCGAACAAAGCATATATAATACAAGAAATTGTAAATATCAAATTTATGATCAAAACACTTATTAGCAGTTTAAAAAGCTGCGGAACGGAGTATTACTTATGAGTTTATTAACCGATTGGCGTAAAGTAGCCTACGAAACCGAAAGAACCCCTCGTGACAACGACCTTTTCTGGGGCAATTATTTCAACATTGAAAAAGGCATCTATTCTCAGATCCTTGCACAGAACGGCACACCCGTAACCGGTACCGTTAAGGCTCTTGCAGAGAAATTTGAAACAAAGATCGGCATCATGACCGGTTTCCTTGACGGCATCAACGACAGCCTCAAGACCCCCAACCCCATCGAAGAGATGACCGAGGATACCGAAGTTAGCCTCGATTACGATTCCGAAAAGCTCTACTACAACATGGTAGCAGCTAAGGCTGACTGGCTTTATGGCTTACCTGAGTGGAATGATATCCTCTCAGAAGAACGCCGCAAAGAACTTTACAAGGAGCAGAAAGCTTCCGGTACCGTGCATGTAGAGAAAAAGCCCGGGCGTAACGATCCCTGCCCCTGCGGTTCAGGAAAGAAATATAAATTCTGCTGTGGTAAAAAAGCTTAATAGAAATTATTACAATTCGTAGCCTAAAGCCAAAAGCATCTTTCTTGCACTTTCAACAGAATCCACACCCATGGGATTCTTGATGGGAGCAAACTCTCTCTCTCGTACTACTTCGAAAGGCAGACAGCTGCCCATCATCCTTACAAAGTCAAGAGTAAGTGTTTCGAGCTTAAATGCATTAGGCTCTTCAGGTTTTACAGTAACATATCCGGTTTCAGAGGTGCTCGATTCCGCAAGGTAGGGCACCTTTTTCTTTACTATATGTACAGGCATCTCATTTCTGACTATGCCATCCATCTCTTTCAATCTGAACAGATAATTAAGGATAACTCCATACTCATAAGCAGGCTCACCATCCTCATCCTTTGCTTCAAGCAGTTCATCAGTCATGTCATAGTACTCTACAACACTCGGCTGCCCGTCCTCCAGACAAATAGAACCAACCTTCTCACCGGGATCAGCCTTCTTTACTACTTTTGCTCCGGTAGCATAGCCGCTGTCTATGGTAGCTCCTACAAACAAAGGATCTGCAATCCTCTGAAGAACATTATCTATAGCAAATACATTAATATATTCTATACCCTGTTCCCTGCAGAACTCGTCAAGTCCTGCGTTCATCATGGATGAATAGAAACCGCCGTTACCATTGGGTGACATAGCAAACTCATCCGGCTTTGAGAACATGATATTTCCTTCCAGATCTATACATGGAGACATATCCTGCACAAAGAAATGTACAAACTTAGGATCATATCCAAAGCATTTATGTTCATAGAGGAACTCTCTTATTTCCTTGTCATTAAAGAGACTGGTCATGATAAAGAGATGAAATTTGGCACCTGTACTGTTCACTACGTCCAGCATATTTTCAAACATTCTCTGGAAAATATAAACAGGTCTGGTGATACCTATATCATACATCCCCTTAGCATGGTCGCTGCCAAGCCTTGTGCCCATGCCGCCTGCAAGAACAAGTGCTGCCACTTTGCCTGCCTTTATAGCCTCGGTACCGATTTTCTCATATTTCTCACGGTTCTGCTCTATCTCTGCCAGCTTCATAGTGCGGATAGGCTCTATCTTGCCACGCTTTGCGTCATGATTTGATAAAGCGTTTAGGAAACTGAAATCCAGGAAATCGCACTGCTTAAGTATCCTCTCCTTATCCCTGTCATTCATTGTTTCAAACTTTTCAAGAACCTTATCCTGCTCATACTGTTCCATTATGCTTCTGAATTGAATCTCGTCCATTTGTATGCTCCTTATTATCCTAATATTACATTTTCCTGTCCGATGGAATATTCATCCATTAGGTCATTTACAAGATCATTTAATGCCTTTTCCTCAGCCTCTGTCATGTTACCGTCAGAATCAGGGCTATAGGCTATAATAATACGGTCATCTCCGCCCGGAGCCTTTTCGGTAAGCGGTATCATTGCGATACACTCTCCGTCAACTCCCACGGCATAATGAGCTCCTTTTTCAAGCGGCTCCTGCATAAGAGGATTTACCAGATCAGCTCTCTCGTATCTGTTTCTGAGCTCCAGCGCCGAAAGTCCTGTGAAATTACTCTTCTGTACATATATGATGCCTACAAGAGGTGCCTTATCTCCCGTCCTGGTTACACCATTAACGGACAAGTACAAACTATCATCCTTGGATGATGTCCCTATCGATTTTTTCAGCTCGCCCATGGCAACATAAATAAGAGCCGTAACACCTGCCAGGACAATGATCGTGGCTGAAATGACAGCTATGATTTTTCTTCTTTTACGCCTTTTCCATTCTTTTTTTGTCATAATCTTACAACCCTTTTGTCCATAATCACTCATGATATATTGTACTTCATTTTAAAATATTTGTCAAATATAAAAGGACTGCCCTTAAGACAGTCCTTAGAATTTATTATTCAGTGATTACTTTTCTCGGAGATTTGCTCTTTGCCAGTTCAATCATCTTTTCAGACGGCTCAAATAATATCTTTACTCTGTTTGCCTCATCACTTGTGATGATACAGTATTTCTTTGCATCAGGAGTATGTGATGAAAAGTCCCTGACCTTCATATTTGCATTTTGGTACTTGTCAAGTTCATGAGAACTCTCAGGAGCCATTATTTCCACATTATCAAGGTCAATACGGAGTACATGCTTTCTGCTCTCTCCACCGTTTATCCTGTCGAAATCTATCTGTCCGTCACAGAAGATATACTCATATTCCGCAGAGAGTCTCGGGAAAAGAACATATCCTGCCAGACATCCGAGTCCTATTGAAGCTATAACGATGATCTGCTGATTGATAAGGAAACCGAATACAAACAGTACAGCTACCGTAAGTATCAGTCCAACCTTAGCAAATAATGCTGACGCACCGGCTTTTCTTTTGACTGAGTTCTCTGTATAAGAGCCTGTCATATAAATCTCCTCTCTTAGTTCGCTATTATAAAAAGTATCGGATTGCATCGTGCTCCGCACTCTCGCAATCCTACAAAAGTATTCGTATATCGCTCCGCTCTCTTTGCTCGTGTAGCTTTTATACTCATACTTTTGTGCGTTCATATTTAAAAACCTCTTCGGCAAGCAAGCTTGCCGAGAGGTTTTTTAATATTCACTTTACTTTTTAGTACATTCCACCCTGAGGCATTGCGGGAGCTGCGGGAGCGGGCTCCTTAATGGTAGCTACAGCAGCCTCTGTTGTAAGGAATGTTGAAGCAACGCTTGTAGCATTCTGCAGTGCTGAACGAGCAACCTTAGTAGGATCAAGGATACCGGCTGAAACCATATTCACATACTTATCCTCTAATGCATTGTAGCCCATGCCTGCTCTTGATTCCTTAACCTTGTTAACTACTACTGAACCCTCAACACCGGCGTTCTCAGCGATGATGTAAAGAGGAGCCTCAAGAGCCTTAAGTACGATGTTAGCACCGGTCTTCTCGTCACCTTCAAGCTTAGCAACCTTCTTAGCTGCCTCTGCTGCTGCATGGATATATGTTGATCCGCCACCTGCGATGATACCCTCTTCAACTGCTGCACGAGTAGCATTAAGAGCATCCTCCATACGGAGCTTCTTTTCCTTCATCTCAGCCTCGGTAGCTGCACCAACTCTGATAACTGCTACGCCGCCTGAAAGCTTTGCAAGACGCTCCTGTAATTTTTCTTTATCAAATTCAGATGTGGTCTCAGCGATCTGAGCCTTGATCTGTGCAATACGAGCCTTGATTTCTTCAGAATCACCTGCACCGTCAACGATGATGGTGTTTTCCTTCTGAACCTTAACAGACTTAGCACGGCCAAGCTGGTCCATTGTAGTATCCTTAAGTTCAAGTCCGAGTTCCTCTGTGATAACAGTACCACCGGTAAGGATTGCGATATCCTGGAGCATAGCCTTACGTCTGTCACCATATCCGGGAGCCTTAACGGCTACAACTGTAAATACACCTCTGAGCTTATTCAGAACAAGTGTTGAAAGAGCCTCACCCTCAACATCCTCAGCGATGATCAGGAGCTTCTTGCCTGACTTCATGATTTCTTCAAGTATAGGAAGGATATCCTGGATGTTGCTGATCTTCTTATCTGTGATAAGGATCATGGGATCGTCAAGAACTGCTTCCATCTTGTCCATATCTGTTGCCATGTATGCTGAAACATAACCCTTGTCAAACTGCATACCTTCTACAAGATCAAGCTCTGTCTGCATGGTCTTTGATTCTTCGATAGTGATAACGCCGTCCTTTGAAACCTTATCCATAGCGTCTGCAACCATCTGTCCAACAGCCTCATTGCCTGCTGAAATAGCTGCTACCTTAGCGATCTGCTCCTTGCCGTTAACCTTTGCTGAATACTTAAGGATTGCTGCAACTGCTGCATCGCAAGCCTTCTGCATACCGTTACGAAGGATGATAGGGTTAGCGCCTGCTGCCAGGTTCTTAACGCCCTCGTTGATCATAGCCTGTGCAAGGACTGTAGCTGTTGTGGTACCATCACCTGCAACATCATTTGTCTTGGTAGCTACTTCCTTAACGATCTGAGCACCCATATTCTCAAATGAATCCTCAAGCTCTATCTCCTTTGCAATAGTTACACCATCGTTAGTGATGAGGGGTGAACCGTATGACTTATCAAGGATAACGTTTCTTCCTTTAGGTCCTAATGTAACCTTAACTGTATCTGCTAATTTATTTACACCTGCACACAGAGAAGTTCTAGCATCTGTGCCGTTTTTAATTTCCTTTGCCATTTTTGTGCATCTCCTTTTAATAATTTAAGTAAGTTATTATTGATATTACTCAACTACTGCAATAACATCGTTCTGCTTTACGATGATGAACTCTTCACCGTCAAGCTTAACTTCTGTACCTGCGTACTTAGAGTAGATAACCTTCTCTCCAACCTTAACCTGCATCTTAACTTCCTTACCGTCGATAACTCCGCCGGGGCCTACTGCTATAACTTCTGCCTGCTGGGGCTTCTCCTGTGCCTTAGGGGTAAGAATAATACCTGACTTTGTAGTCTCTTCAGCTTCAAGCTGCTTTAAAACAATTTTGTCACCTAAAGGTCTTAACTTCATGACTAACGCCTCCTAATATTTCATTTTCTATTTTGTTAGCACTCAGACATTTTGAGTGCTAACCAACTAAATGATATCATACCACGATTTTTAAAAAATGCAAGCACTTTTTTATAATTTTATCAATTTTTTATATTTTTAGCCCGAAGAGGCTCTATGACCCTCTCAAGACAATCAAAAAGGTCGTCGAAGCGACCTTTTTACCCTATCAAAGCTGTAATTCGATACTATCAAGCTTCTTTATAGCCCTTATAAGTGCATCCTTGGAATTTTTCCAGTCAGCATCCTTATTTCTATAGTCAAACTTATCGGTATACCACTCTACATCATCGCAGACACGCTTCATATTCTCAAGGAAAAGCTTGTCAATCTTAGCAGTAAAATCCTTTAATGCATTCCCGCTCATATGTGAATCTGCCGCATCATAGAGTATCTGATAATGATCCACACAGAAACCCTTTGAAGCATCAAACTTAGCCTTAAAAGCAGAATCCTTTTCATATAAGTAGAAAATGGTATCAATATATCTCTCAAAAATATTCTCAATGCGGTTGCAGATATAACAGCTGTTCTTTACCTGGCGCATATATGCCGAAACAGCCGAGCCCTCGGTATTTTTCTTGAAGAATCCGCCTCCTGAGCTCCTGCCCTTCTTCTGAGCCTTTTCGGTTTCCTTGATCAGATTCTGCATATGAGTATGGAGCATCAAGCCAAGACCTAAACGGTTTTGGTTTCCGTACATCATCTCCACATGCTTTGCGCAGAAGCCGACTTCATTGGTCTCCATACGCACATCATCCTCCATGTATGAAGGACCCATGGTAAACTCTATAGCATTCTTCTGCAGCGATGCATACATCGAGCAGACAGGACATTCTGTATCCTCATTAAACGCGTCGTTGACCGGAATAGCATATAATTGTTCATCCATATTGTTTGACTCTCCTGTTAATTATTCTTTTATTTCTATCAAAGTTCAGAAGCATTGATCTGGGCTATTGCTTCCTTTATTCTTCTGGCTTTATCCTTTATTCTGTCGCTCAAAGCCCTGTTTATGAGGATTTTTTCAACATACCTAAGAGCATCCTTGTAATTGCCGGTCTCGTAATTAAGAGCTCCTATCAGATAAAAGAAAGTATATTCGTCAAGACCGCAGATTGGAAATGACTCCTTCTGCAACGCCTCGCCAAAGCCCTCAGCCGCTTTTTTCAGATACTCATTCTCCTCCTCAGCCAATTGTTTCACAAACAAAGCCCTGTTCGGAGTATCCTTGCTGATAGATTCCGCTTTTCCTCTTGTCAGCCATCCCAAAGTGAGACAGATATAAGCCCTCTCACTCACCTTGCCTCTTTTTACCACGGTATTAACAAGTGCAAGCTTGCTCCTGGCGATGGCATCATCATAAGAATATGTATCCGACTCACATTTAAGCCCTGTAAAATTGATGCTAATCTTTTCCTTTATCATCTTCGCCTGTCCATAGGACAAGATTGGAAATTCCTTGGTCAAAGCGGCATACCCGCATACGGGACATGCAGTAATATTGTACTTTAAGGAATCAATATCATCATATCTCGGACGCAAATCCATATCCTGGAATACCATCCTGGCTTTTCCCATCCTAATGGTCTTTTCCTTAAAAGTATTGTCGCAGCATATACATCTAACTGTTCTGTCATATAACAGGTCCTTTTCTTCAAGAACCTTTTTTTCTTCTTTCTTTTCGGGTGCTTTTTTATTCTCGGCTTTATTTGTTTTATCATGGAAAAGATCGATACTGCTCAGATCGCCCAATCCCATGGACTCAAGTCCGGAAAGTATATCTGCCATCTCGTCCTCCTTTAAAAACAATAAACTTCATCCTGTAGATGTAGCTGATAACAACTCTAAGCCTGTTACTCGAAATAAATATGATGATCGATAATAATATATTCCTTACCCTTAGCCTCGCATTTAGCCTTGGAAGATTCTATCGATCCGTTAAAATACATAAATGAATCAGGTATGACCTTCTCACCGCTGAATGCTTTCTTAGCAGCAGCAATGCTATTCTGCATCTGATCATATTGCCATGTACCCTTGTAATCTTCGATATGATCATATAAATCCATAGCCTGATCAAGAGAACTGGGGCTGCCCTTTATAGGTGAAAACTGTACTCCCCATTTCTGGTCGTATATAACCTCTTTGATGGTATTTACATGTCCCCAGTCAGTCTTACTGTTTGCCCTGTTGATGATAACATTGGCTACAGCTATCCTGGCAGACTCGCCCATACTGCCGGCCTCGCAGTAAATGATACCCGACATAAGACGGAGCTCTGCTTCTGTGTACTTGTCATTCCACATTACATCAGGGAAAGTACAGCTGTCAGAACCGTCACAACCATTATCATTTGCAGTATCTTTTTCGGTATCTGTATTCTTGTCTGCATCATTTGAGGTATCTGTATCTTTGCCTGCATCTGTATCAATTTCTGCATTATTGCCATTACCTGAGTCTGCATTATTTACAATATCGGTATCTTTGCCCGCATCCTTGTCTGTATTGTTATCCTTACCTATGCTAGGTTCGGTCTGGTTTTTACCCGTTTCCGTATCTTTATCTGTTACCGGTTTCTTGCTCTTGCTGTTTTTCTTATAATACTTATCAGAATTTTTTACTTTCTTAGCAATTTTTTCAACCGATGACACAGGAGCGGCCGCATTTACAGGTGTTTCAAAGCCAAACGCAATAAACACAAGTACTGCCACCAAAAGGGTGGCAGTATAAATGCACGCTTTATTCAAAAATTCTATTACTTTTTCTTTCAATATTATATTCCTCATTAATGATGGAACAGTCTCATACCGGTAAAGCACATAACCATTCCGTATTCATTACACTTGTTGATAACCAGGTCATCTCTTACAGATCCGCCAGGCTCAGCAATATAAGTTACACCGCTCTTCTTTGCACGGTCGATATTGTCGCTGAACGGGAAGAATGCATCACTTCCGAGTGCAACACCCTTGATGGTATCAAGGTAAGCCTGCTTCTCTTCCTTTGTAAGAGGTGCCGGCTGCTTTGTGAAGTACTGCTGCCAGTTGCTGTCTGCTGCAACATCCTCGCCCTCTCCCGTAATGTACTGATCGATAACATTATCCCTGTCGGGACGTCCGATAGAATCAAGGAAAGGAAGATTAAGAATTCTGTCCCACTGACGAAGGTTCCAGTTGTCAGCCTTGTTTCCTGCAAGTCTTGTACAATGAACTCTTGACTGCTGGCCTGCACCAACACCGATAGCCTGTCCGTCTGCTGCGAAGCATACAGAATTTGACTGTGTATACTTTAATGTAATAAGGCTGATGATCAGGTTTGTGCGAGCCTCATCAGTTAAATCCTTATTCTCTGTAACGATGTTGTTTAACAGCTCATTATTAATCTTGAAATTGTTTCTGCCCTGCTCAAATGTAACACCGAATACCTGCTTCTTCTCCTGTACCTCAGGGATGTAGTTAGGATCGATCTTAATTACATTATAACTGCCCTTACGCTTGCTCTTTAAGAGCTCAAGAGCCTCATCGGTATAACCGGGAGCAATGATACCATCGGAAACCTCACGTTTGATGATCTTTGCAGTGGTAAGGTCGCAGACATCAGAAAGAGCGATGAAATCACCGAATGATGACATTCTGTCAGTACCTCTGGCTCTGGCATAAGCACAGGCAAGGGGTGAATCATCAAGGCCTTCGATATCATCAGCAAAAACTGCCTTCTTTAACTTGTCGCTAAGCTTATTTCCTACAGCTGCAGAGGTAGGTGATACATGCTTGAAAGAGGTAGCGCAGCACTTGCCGGTAGCCTCCTTAAGCTCCTTTACCAGCTGCCATGAATTAAAAGCATCAAGGAAATTGATGTATCCGGGACGTCCGTTAAGTATCTCGATAGGGAGCTCTGCTCCATTCTCCATATAGATCTCTGCAGGTTTCTGGTTGGGGTTACAACCATACTTTAATTCAAATCTTGTCATGACTGTCTCTCCTTAAGCATTCTTATTTATTATCCTGGTTTCCTTCTGTCCTGTAGCCAGATCAACATATGCTACATACAGAGAAACCTTATTGTTTTCATCAAGACCGTTCCAGATAGTATTGGTGTACTCATCAATATCATTGGGAACAAATACTCTCTCAGGCTCGCCTGTGAATGTAGGAATAGGATTTCCATCATGATTGTATGTATGGATGAAATGTCCGAGACCTGCAACCGCATTGTAATTGAAAGTGTATCTGTTGCAAGTGCTTCCTTCAGCATCTGCACTCTTTAAAATGCTCATCTTGTATGTAAAATCATTTGCCTTAAGGAAACTGATCATAGCACTGATACGAGGTGTCCAGTTAGGACCGTCAGGCTCAAACTCACGAGCCGAAAGGCCAACCTCAAACGCATAGCTCATATCTACGACCTGGATAGGATTAAGAGCGAATGTAGACTCCCATTTCTCCAGTACTTTATACACTGTATCAGTCTGATCACCGTTTGTAACTATCATATAGTTCTTAAACTCACGAACAGGTGAATAAATAACAAGTGAAGGATCCTCTAATTTTGAGGGATCAAAGGGCTTGATAATGATACCGTCAGGTGTCTCAATGAACACACGGTTTCTTGAATTGGTGCTCCTGCCCATGATAAAGTAAGCTGTTACTGCCTTCTTGCCATCCTCGCTCTTGCCGACTATGATACCACGTCCAACATAAGAGTTGCCTTTTACAAGTTCATCGAACTTCTGTATATCGTAGATACCCATTTTAAATCCTTTCCGCGGTGCTTTTCAGCCTCTCCGCTGTGAAGTTTTTTCACGCAATACATAAGAGTATTTTATCAGCATTTGACGATTTTCGCAAGTGTTTTTTTCGTAAAAACTCTCTAAGTACCTTATGGTGCTCAGGGGGAGTTCTCTGCCATAAATCAGTTTTCTCTATATTCTTTTGGAGTCTTATAGTTTAATTCTTTCTTGAGCCTTCTATTATTGTAATAATCTATATAGATATGAATTTGTTTAGAAAGTTCCTTTATGCTGTTCCACTTATGCGGATATATCAGTTCTGTCTTTATCTGGGCAAAGAAACTTTCCACAACTGCATTGTCGTAACAACTGCCACTTGAAGACATACTTCTTGTATAGCCGTATTGATTTAAGAGTCTTATATAATGATCTGTACAATAAAACCAGCCTCTGTCAGAATGAAGAATTGGATGGAAATCTTGATATTTTAGATGCGCATAGTTAATAGTTTCCAAAACAATCCGAAGTTCAGGTTTTTCAGCAATACGATAAGCCACTACTTCCTTGTTGTACAAATCTACAACTACCGAAAGATAAAGCTTTTTATCATCTATCGCAATCTCAGTTATATCAGTGACCCATTTTTCTCCAAAACTATTTGTACTAAAGTCACGTTTCAGAAGATCGTCACATTTTTTGCCAAAATTTTTGTCAAAAGTATCAAAAGAGCTTGTATTCATATGTCTTTTTTCTCTTTGAGTACATTTTAGTTTTTCCAAACGCATTAGTCTTAAAACTAATTTATGATTTAGGCGATAGCCCCGCGCTCTTAAGAGCGCGGTCATTCTCCTGTATCCATAACATCCATAATTTTCATCAAACAATTTTCTCATCTCAGTACGTACAATCTCATAATTGTTTTTTGCAAGTCCCTTTGTTCTTCTCATTATTGTTCCTTTCAAGTTCTTTCAAAATCTCATCTATACATGTTTTCTCCACAATTTTAGGTCCATTAGGATTTCCTCTTTCAAATAGGCAACAGAAATCTAAACCCATATTTAATACATTATGTGGACGAATATTCATCTTTCTTGCTATATAATCAGCAGTTTCAACATCCGTTCCTCCAAGATAAATCATATGATCACAACAGTTGACTATAGTCATCGCCTTGGAATGACCATATAATCCTTCAAGTTGCGATAGACTTTGCAGTATTATACTGACGCTAATCTCTCGAGATCTGATAACCGATATTATTTGGTCAAAATCCGGTATATAAGTACCTGCAGCAAAATCATCAAATACTATCCTTGTAGGAACCTTCAACTTGCAATCCTGATTCTTATCAGCAGCATTTATTAACTGTTGTATTGCCTGAGAATAAAACAGGTTAACAATTCTATCCTGAGACCTGTCAGTATCAGAAACATTAATAAAGAAGGCCGTTTTAACGCTTCCGATTTCTTTTAACTTAAAATCAGACCTTGAATGTAACACACGACCTATCTCTTTTCCTGTAAAGCCATTAAGTGCTTGTGCAGCAAACTGTTTTACACAGGCACAGGTAGTGTATACATCAAATAGATTTTTATACATCATATACTTCTTTACAGCATAACTATCCGGATCTATAAGTTTTAGTTCTTTAAAAAGTCTGTCATATTTCTGCTTATCCCAATTTTCAAATAGTTTTAAAACTGTTCCAAAATGATGCTGATAGGCAGGGGTGGCTTCTAATACATACGCTATCAGACTTTCGATTACCAATCTCGCAGAATCACACCAAAACGGCTCACGTTCCTGAGATGAGGTTGGACAAATCAAATTTGCGATTTTCCTAATATCAACTTCGC